>JBDHXS010000628.1:0-3952 GCA_039810845.1 Runella sp.
GCCAATTCCTGAGCAACCTCCTGTGATAATAACTACTTGGTCTTTAAATGTCATTGGTTTAATCTTGTTTTTTGACTTTCTATACGCTTTTTTTGACTTTCTGTGCAATGATATGTGCAAGCTATGATATTAGACGTAATTTTACGGCACGCATTTTGGTTATTTTTTTAATGTAAAGCAAATTTATTTGCCCAGTGTCCTAAACCTCCGTAAAAATACACTATATGACAGTAGCTCCGCCTGAAAACGAAAACGAAGGGCTTCCCCCATTCATCAAAAGTTGGCCGCAAATGTACGCCCTTGTCATTGGTACGCTATTTGTACTTATGGTATTGTTTTATGTAATGATGCGCTATTTTGCGTAGCCCATTTCTATTGACCCTAACTTAAACGCTAAACCCCTCCCCTAATGAGTCTTATTGACTGGACTGTACTAATAGGCACACTTGGCTTTATTGTTATTTATGGTGTTTATCGCAGCCGTGGAAAACAAGGCATGGACGACTATCTTATTGCTGGTCAGTCGCTACCTTGGTATCATGTATGTTTTTCGGTGATGGCCACACAGGCAAGTGCCATTACGTTTTTATCTGCCCCTGGGCAAGGTTTCGCCGATGGGATGCGGTTTGTTCAGTTTTACTTTGGGCTTCCGCTGGCCATGGTGGTATTAAGCATCACGTTCGTACCTATTTTTCACCGACTCAAAGTTTTCACGGCTTATGAATTCCTCGAAACCCGCTTCGATGCCCGTGTTAGGATGTTTACAGTTACACTTTTTTTAATTTCTCGCGGGCTTTCAACAGGGCTTTCCATTTATGCGCCCTCTATCATTCTGGCTACCATTTTGGGTTGGGATCTTACTTGGACCAATATCATTATGGGTTCTGTGGTACTGATTTACACCGTTTCGGGTGGTACAAAGGCCATTTCGCATACCCACGTACAGCAGATGTTGATTGTAACCGTGGCCATGTTTGTAGCAGGATATATGGTAGTACATCTCCTACCCGCCGAAGTAGGGTTTGTAGATGCCCTCAAAATTGCTGGAAAAGCAGGGCGTCTCAATACAATAGATTTTCACTTCGACCCCAATAGTCGGTATAATATTTGGTCGGGTTTAATTGGAGGCTTCTTTTTACAACTTTCTTATTTTGGAACCGACCAATCGCAGGTAGGACGGTATTTGACGGGAGAATCAATCGGGCAAAGCCGCTTAGGGCTAATGATGAATGGGTTGCTCAAAATCCCAATGCAGTTTTTGATTTTATTGGTAGGCGTACTGGTTTTTGTCTATTATCAATACAATCCATCACCATTATTTTTCAATAAAGTAGAAACCGACAAGCTTAAAAACAGTGAGTATGCCACAGATTATCAATCACTTGAGCAAAAGCATAGGGTTTCGGTTGAAAATCAGCAGGTGGCTGTCAATGGACTGGCAAAAGCAATGGAAGCGGGTCACGAAGAAGAAGTAAAACGCTGGCAAGCTTCGCTAAAAGAATCGGATGAAACCCAAAAATCACTCAAAAAGGAGGCTGTTGCTCTCATAAAAAAGAATAATCCAACGGCAGATACCAGCGATGTCAACTATGTTTTTTTGCGTTTTGTCTTAGATCGCTTACCTATTGGATTAATCGGATTGCTTATTGCTGTCATTTTTAGTGCTTCGATGGGCTCTATCGCCGCCGCTTACAATTCATTAGCTTCTACAACAGTGGTAGATATTTATAAGCGGATGTATCGAAAAGATGCTTCCGAAGCTCATTATCTTATGGCTTCGCGCCTTTCAACGATTGGCTGGGGTATTTTTTGCATTGTTGTAGCTCAATATGCCAGCAAGTTGGGAAGTATGATTGAAGCCGTAAATATCTTAGGCTCCTTGTTTTACGGTGTCATTCTTGGGATATTTTTGGTCGCTTTCTACTTCAAAAACATTGGCGGGAAAGCTACTTTTTGGGGTTCGATTGTGGCTGAACTCGCCGTTGTACTGTGTTGGTGGTTTGACTTAACGGCCTTTCTTTGGTTAAACGTTATCGGTTGTTTGTTGGTGATTGGTTTTGCTTGGATAGCACAATTATTTACCAATCGTTCAACTCCTGCTTAATTGTCGCCTTCTGCTCTAATCTTGAAGAGCCGTTTAAGCCAGCTTTGCTTTTCGGCTTCTTCTTCCTTCTGGGTTTGTTCATCTAAGGAGAAAGCCGCCAGCACTGCCAAGTCGGGTTGTCCCGCATCCACCCAACACGTAAACCAAAAATCGCCCACCATTTTGACCGAAGCACGCATCTGTCGTTCTACTTGTTGGTTCAGCATTTGATGGTAACGTTGAGCAAACTCACGGGAGTAGGTTTTCATGATAATGCCGTTTCGGTCTTCAAGAACATATTTCTGTTCGGGCTTCATTCGTAGCGATAGCTCTCGTTCAAAGCGCAAAACACTATCCAGCGCGGCATTGGCTTGTCTTACTGCTTTCCAAGCCCGAAGAGCCACTTTTTCTTCGTAGTTAGCAGCACCCACAAACATATCGTATTCTTCTGCAAATAGCTCAGTAACTCGCGACTCCCAAAAAGCATGAATCCCCTCTTGTCCCGAAAGCTGTCCATTATAGTTGCGGGTTGTATGAAGAGGCACATTCGCGTCGGCAATGTAATGCCCTAAATCAGCGGCCACACGTAGGATACGGCGGGCATTTTTTTGACGAAAAGCTTCTGTCAATTGAAATTTATACTGCTGAATGGCCCACGGTACCGTTCCGTTGAGTGCAAGCGTATCTTCACCGTAGCGTTTTACAGCGTCGTTCCAATAAAAAGGCAATTTGTACAAAGCACTGTCTCCGTAGGCTTCGGCATCAATATAATGCCTCGGGGCTTCTCCCACCACAGCATAGCGTCGTTTATCAGGGTTGACCGCATTTTCAGTTAAGTAGTCAATTTGTTTTTTAAAAAAGACCTGCATTTCGGGCGGCAACGTAAACACCGCCAAACGATTGATACGCTGATGCGCCCAAAAACCCCACTTAATTTCCCTTCCTAAGCTAAAAATAGGTAACAAACACAGGAGAATAACCAAAAAAAATTGTTTAGGTACTTCTTTTATCTCCTCAAATTTAGAGAACTCACCAAATAATATTTGGTTTAAGTACTTTATCCATTTTTGTAATATTTGTTCCATTAACCTCAAAAAATAGATTTCAGACCTTATTTATTCGTAAAATATCAAAAAATTAGTTTAATGAAATGGTGAGTTACAGAAAAAAATGGTTAAAAACCTCACAATTATACTTAAAACGTCCCATATCAAGCACATAAGCTTGTTTTGCAACAATTCTTGGCAGCCTAATTTGATTTGGCAAAAATTCATTTTTTCAGAATTATTACAATTTTTTATAAAAAATGTACAATTTTTAAATTACATTCATTAATTTTGCGTTGTATTCTAAAAATCAAAAATTTTAATCAGCAAGTCGTTAAATACAGTTAATGTCATGGATAAGAAAAAAGTCATCGGATATATGAAACCAGTCTTCGGACTGTGTGTTTTTATGCTCATCATTTATGGAGCATATACTCCCAGCCAAAATGCGGAGATACAAAAAATTGTTTGTATTAAGTTCAAAGCAGGTACGCCAGCTACTGAGGTAGAGCGTCACATGAATGAGTTTGCCCAATTGCGTCGTGAGATTCCTCAAATGGTAGCCTACTCAGGAGGTAAAACCCTTAGTGTAGCGGGAAAGTCTGACTATGATGCCATGCACTATTTGACTTTCCGTACGAAAGATGACATCACTACTTTCCAAAATCACCCTAAGTATAAAGCCTTTGTAAAGAACAATCAGGCGATATGGGACAAAGAATTGGTGGTTGATGCAAGTATTTTGAAGTAAACCAGAAAACACATAACTCCAATAAAACAGACGCTCCTTTATGGTAGCGCCTTTTTTATTGGAGTTATAGTA
>JBDHXS010000629.1:0-3946 GCA_039810845.1 Runella sp.
GGTCAAAAAACATGAGAGCGTGGTTGTAATCTTTCTAAGATTTGATTTTTTCGCAAAAGAAAGCATTTTTGTAACAACAAAGTGCGCTCAAAAGAATAAAAATGGAACAATTATTAACGCTGATTCGCAGTTTGGGCTTTGTTTCAGAAGAATTAGATGCGTTTTTACGGCACAATATCAAGTCAATTAAGTTACCCAAAAAACACTTGTTACTGACCGCTGGACAGGTTGCCAGCAAAATGTATTTTGTCGAATCGGGTTTATTACGGGGCTTTTATTTGAACGACGGCAAAGACATCACCACTTGGATAATGCCCGAAAATGAGTTCGTGATTTCGATTTTGAGCTTTTATACACGCCAGCCCAGTTATGAATACATCGAATTGTGTGAAGACGCCTGTCTTTGGTCTTTGTCGTACGAAAAATTGCAGCAAGCTTATCAGCTTTTTCCTGAATTCAATTTTATTGGAAGGTTGCTTACCGAGCGGTATTATGTTTTGAGCGAGTACCGTTCTTATTACTTACGAATGCACACCGCCGACGAACGCCTTCAACTGTTGCTTCGCGATTTTCCGACGATTTTGGCTCGTGTCAAACACAAACACATTGCGTCTTTGCTCGGCATTTCACCCGAAACTTTGAGTCGAATTTTGGCTAAAAAATGGTAGATAATAGATGACGATTAAATCATTACTTTTCTACAAACCAATAACCGCTTGTCGCCGTTGGCAAGGGTCGTTGCCAAAATATACACATCACCGCCGTCTTTGAGTTTGAGTTTTTTGCGAAGTTCGTCCGTAGTAGCTGGAAAATTACGAACGGTTAGGTTAGCTTTTCCGTCAGGCAAATAAGGAGCAAGGGTCTTTGCATCGGCTTTTAGGAGAGCGGTTACTTCAAAAATCCTGCCTGGAAAATCTGCGATTAAGTTTTCGGAAGTATATAGGTGGCT
This sequence comes from Runella sp., assembly GCA_039810845.1. Lineage (GTDB taxonomy): Bacteria > Bacteroidota > Bacteroidia > Cytophagales > Spirosomataceae > Runella. Next base: position 950 of record JBDHXS010000629.1, read on the forward strand.
ATGCGGGGCAATCTTGGCAAGCCCGAAGGTATTCGCTATTGATTTAAACGCACCTGCTTTCAATATAGCTGCGTTGGGTTCATACACGTACCGTAGCGGATTGCTCAATTTTACAGCCAGGTTTACTTCGCTATCCCACTGAAAATCATGCACTTGTAAACTTCCGTCGTTTTTAAAATTGATGGTTTTGATAAAGGGATTTTTAGAAGAATTTTTGTCTTGCTCAATTTCAAAGAGCAGTTCTTTACACTCATTTTCAACGGCCACTACGTGAATTCTCTTGATGTCAGGAATGTCATTGAGGGTTTGTTTAATGTCCAGCAGTGGGGCAGCTTTGAGGAGAATCCTCTTTGTTTTTTCAAAAAAAAGCGGCAAATGAGCGATGACATCGGGTTCGCAATCTCGCAGCCCTACTACGCGACGATTGTCGGCGGCACGGCGAGCAGGGTCTAAATAGAGTACATCTGTTTGGGTTTTAAGTTGGCGCAAAAAATCCAAAGAATTGCCGTGAACGTATTGCACGTTTTTGACATCCAGTATTTCAAAATTATGACGAACACACTGCACCAGCATTTCTTTTTGCTCAACATAAGTAACAGATAAACATGATTTAGCGAAAAAGTAAGTGTCTATTCCCATGCCTCCCGTAGCGTCAATCAAGTTTTTGTTGTTTACCAAAGACGCCTTGTAGTTACCCGTCAGTTCCGACGAACTTTGCTCGACTGACACCGAAGGCGGAAAAACCAAGCGCGGCTCTGCGTACCACGTAGGTAGCTTGAGCCGCGCTTTTTGTCTTGCTTCGATTTGGGCTATTTCAAAAGCTTTTTCTTTTCCGTACTTTAGTAAAAGTGAAGTTGGAACAGCCTGAATATGCGCCTGAATAAAAGTAATTTGTTCGTTAGATAGCGTCATATTTTGCGACTACTCGCACGAGTTCGCGCTCAGATTTGAGTTCAATTTTTTCTTGTTCTAAAAGCGCCTTCATCGCCACTTCTTTGTCTGACAATGCTTCTAAAATAGACTTCTTACTCCTTTTGATTTTGGACAAACTGCCGTCGTTTTTCAAAAGATAGTATTCATTGGCGTCTTCATAAGTGTCATAACGAATATTGTTGCTGTACGGGTCTTTGTAGTCAGCTTTTTTGAGGTTTTTCTTTACCAATTTGAGTAAACTGGTTTTCCCTTCGTATAACACCAACAAATATACATCACGCATGTCGTATTTGGGAGTTTGGGCTTTGGGGTAGCGTTTGAAAGTAAAATTGGCTTTGGTTACAGGGTCGTTGATTGTAAATGACTGTACTTGGTAAGGAAATATAATCAGCGAGTCGCCAGAAGGGCGTTTCATCATCAGTTCTTTGGTATAGGCGTTGTATTTGAGCGGAACTTCATTGAAAACTTTCCCATCCACAAAAGCCATTTGCCCGCTAATCCACTCAGAAATAAAAAAAGGAGAACCTTTGATACCTTCGTAACGAGAATCGAAAGACGAAGTAGTGTAAGTCCCCATGTTGAGACGGCCATCTACATCGCGGATGAGGTTGTTGGCGTTTTCGGTTTGGGCAAAAACAGACTGGCAGCTAATAATCCCTACTGCAAATAAAAATAGACTTTTCATGATTTTGTTTTGATTGGCTGTACAAAGAAAAATTACCTATTGTATAGTTCAAAGTTACAATAGATAAACGGAGAACACAAACCGACGGAAAGATTATTTCTATGGAGCAAAATCTGAGTTACCTCTTTTTAATGATTATCTGAAAAATAGGCATTCACCAATCTGTGCCTTAAATACAGATTCTATCTGGGTTTGAAAATCGGTATTAAGTTAAATTGATTGGCCTGCTCGGTAGATTTAATTGCACCCTCCTATTTGTGCTTTAAATATTGTTCCATTAGCTGCTACAAAACCAGGGGTTAGTTGGATAGAACTTGCCTCATACACAACATTGGCATTGTCAAGAATTTTATTATTTGCAATAATACTTCCACCTGATGCATTGGCTCTTCGAATAGTTGAGGTATTTCCAGTAAAATCTATCCCTTCAATGGGAGGACTTGCTGGTGGGCTTTGAATGACCAATGAATTAGGGCATGGACTTGGTGGGTGTACTTCAACTTTCCACAACTCAATTCCATTTATTCCATCATTTGCTGCAAAATATAGTATATTGTTTACCACTGTTAGGTCTGTTGGAGATGAGGTAGCGTAGAAACCTGGATAAATATCTTCAACCATTATTGTGCCATTGGCTGTACCATCACTTGTATAAAGTTCTCTTCCTTCCGAACCATTATCAGCTGTAAAAAAAATCTTGTTATTTATGCTGATAAAACTTTGAGGGTTCGAGCTTAACCACTGACTTATAATATTTTTCACCAAAACAGTGCCAGAAGCTGTACCGTCAGTTTTCCATAACTCTGTCCCATTGATTTCATCAAATGCAGCAAAAAAAATAATTCCATTAGCTAAACAAAAACCCGAAGGCTTTGAGTGACCACTGCCTGTTTGAATATCTTTTACCAAGACGGTACCAGCAGTTGTTCCGTCGCTTTTCCAAAGTTCTTCTCCATTTAACCCATCATTCCCAGCAAAATATAGTTTATCATTTATTTTGGAAAGCCTTTTCTGGTATAAACCACTTTCAATGCCCACCCAAACGTCTTTGACTAAAATTGTACCATTGGGTGTACCATCACTTTTCCATAATTCCTGTCCAAATACTCCATCATCGGCTATAAAAAATAATTTATTATTAAATTCAACCATTGAAACAGCATAGTGAGGTGCAAACGCACTTCCAGACCCACTTCGTATATCTTTTACCATTACTGTTCCTTGCTCTGTCCCATCGCTTTTCCACAACTCTGCCCCGTTTACCCCATCATCAGCAATAAAGAATAATATGCCATTTACATTAGTTAATCCATAAGGGTTAGAAGAACTACTTCCTGCACGGATATTTTTCACGAGGGTCGTACCTGTGGCTGTTCCAT
>JBDHXS010000630.1:0-3945 GCA_039810845.1 Runella sp.
GTTCCAGGCCGTTTAAGGGGGGTATATCGCCGCATAGCCCGGGTGGCTTTGTAGTTGTCTTTAGCAGCCCAAGCCAATATGTGCTGGGCTACTTGTCGGCCATAAGAACGGGAGGTTTCGATAATGGCAGGAGAGTATCCTTTATCGTTAAAATTTTGCCAAATCTTTGCGGTAGCCTGATCAAACATCGGTTCCGAGAAAATCATGCTTCTGCCCGTAACCAACAGAGCTTCTATGGCCGCGGCGGCGGAGTTGATTGGGGCGTTGGGAGGCGCGGGGGCTTTATTAAATTGATTGAGTTGTTGCGCCAATGAACGATACTCAGCATCGGGAAGCGCCGCCAAAGTTTCGTAAGCTGCCACGTGGGCATACACATACACGCGTGAGGCTACGGGCGGAGTCAGAATGTCAGTTACAATCACATCTGTCAATAATTGATGAGCTTGGTGAAAGGCACTCGTCTCAAATTCAGTTGAGGTTGTCTGGCAGTATCCTTGTGCGTTAAATGAGGCAAGGCAGAAGTATAGCAACCCTTTTAGTAGGGACTGTTTTAAAGACGGGATTCTAAGATTAACAGGATTACTTGTCTCCATGATTGTGCTTACTTAACTTCAAAAACCTTCATTTGGCGGTCATTAAGCCCGATAAATATTCTTTTAACCCCTGACTTAGTTGTAATAATTGCCGCCTGCCGCACATCGCCATTACTCCAAAGACCGCTCTCGGAGGGAGTAAGAGGATTAAACTGACCTTTACCATCGCTTTGCATAAAAAGCCCAAAGCTGGCATCACAGGGCCCCATTTGTACGCGATAGGGATGAAAATTACCCAAAAGAATCAAATCTTTTTGACCATCGTGGTTCATATCTTCATAAAGAATACTACTTATTCGCGAGAACTGTGCTTCGATAGGAAATGCCTCAAATAGAAATTTACCATTTTCATTCCGAAAGATTCCCGAAGCTAATTCTCGGCAATAAACCGTGTTGGCCTGTGCGAGTTGTTTACTGGAATAAATATCATTGATGGTAGCGTTGGCGTATAGATGATACCGATTAAATTTCTTGCGAAGGGGTACAACCTGATCAAGCAACTCATCGCGCGAAGGAGCAGGATAACTTTTCCCTTGAATGAAATAACTCCAGATAGGATCAATGACTCCATCATCGTTGATGTCGGTGGCTACAATGCTCATGGGTTCTTTAAGGGAAGCCTTGAACTGATTATTCAGACCTGCATTGCCCGCAATCACATCTATGTCTCCGTCGTTGTCAATGTCGGTGGCTAAAATCGTAGCCCAAAGTCCTTCCATATCCGAAAGTCCCATCTGGGCTGAACGATCCGTAAGGTTACTTTTACTATTCTGAAAAATTTTCAAGGGCATCCAATCGCCAGCCAATATCAATTCGGGGTATTTATCTCCATTCAAATCTGCCCAAGTGGCGGTTTGTACCATACCTACACTACGGAGTACAGGAGGCGTAATATCTGAAAATACACCTTCATCATTACGCAACAGATAACTTTGGGAAGGGAAAGGAAAAAAGCCTGCTTTACCCCTACCACCAACAAAAAGGTCAAGGTCTCCATCTTGGTCGAAGTCGGTAGCAGCAATGGCCATTTTACTATCAAGCATTGGAGGTAAAGCCGCTACTTTCCGCTGAAAATTTCCTTGTCCATCGTTGATGTACAGTCGGTCTTGGTATTCTGGAGATCCTGTTTCATATTCATTCCCGCCACTAACCACGTACAAATTAGTATCTTTGTCGCCATCGGCATCAAAAAAAAGGGCATTCACATCTTCACTTGCTGCGTCGGCTTTCCAAGGCTGTTGGGCGGCCTTTTGAAAATTACCATCGGGGCGTTGTAGCCACAAGTCACCGCTTTGTTCTACTGCTCCTCCGATAAAAACATCCTCAAGTCCATCTTTGTTGACATCAGCTTTGACCAAAGCTGGACCGAGACGAGAAAGCTGATAAGGGATTAAAACTTCTACTTTAAAATCTATAAAATCATTTTCACGATGATGAAAAGGCAAAACCTTTCCCACTTCAATTTCAGTAAAAAGGGTCTGAGATAGCGGTAAAGAAAAATCAGCTTTAGCAGACTCATCCACTTGTAAAAACTCAACAGTACTATCAACAGAAAGATTATGTCGAATAGTATATTTACCATCAGGCCAATATATGGAAAGCTTTTTTACGGATGTTTGTTTCCCTAAACCAAAAAAAAGTATATTTTCAACCGAAGCTTGATAACCACGCACAGGACATAATTCCTGGTATTGGTGTCCATCGGCGGTTTCGATGAGTACCTTTGCCCCCAAAGCCTGGGTATTGGCTCCTGCACCTTTGAGTTTTACTTTTAAGAAATGGGACTGATTGGTATTAAGTTCGAGTTGGTTTTGGTAAAGCGATATAGACTCATTCTGATTACAAACGACTAAATCTAAATCTCCGTCTGCATCAAAATCGGCATAAGCTGCTGCGGTAGAAACAGAGGGCGCGGTGATGCCCCATTCTTGATTTTTTTTAGAAAACGTTAAGTCACTGTTATTTTTGAAAATATAGTTGACCGACTTATTGGAAGGCATTTTTCTGACCAAATCGTAGGTCTGAAAATCCAATTTACCTTTTGAAGCATATTCCATCTTGGCATCAGCAACCGTATATTTCATAAAATCCATGTCGGTAAAATCCCTCAGGTAGCCGTTAGAAATAAATAAATCTTTCCAACCATCATTATCAAAATCGGCAAACAGGCCTGCCCATGACCAATCTGTATTTGAAACTCCAGCTAATTGGCCTATTTCAGAGAAGATAGGCAAAGGGTAGCTAACAGCAGCTGAAACCTCTCCTTTCTCTCGTTGTTCCCTTATTCCTTTATCCCCTACTCTAATCCCTCGGTTCAATTGCAGCATATTTCGCATGTGTTGATGATAATAACCACTATCTACCAATAATTTGTACTGGTCATACTCGTCTGGGCCTTTGAGCATTTTTTGACGTTGATTATCTTCTGGCAGCATATCCAGTGTCAGTACATCAGGAAGCGCATCATTGTTATAATCAGCAATATCTACCCCCATCGAAAATTTGGAAGTGTGGGCCATACTACTTCGAAGCGATTCTTTGAAAGTACCATCGTGTTGATTAAGATAAAGACAGTCTTGTTCAGTATAGTCGCTGGTAGAATAAATGTCTGGCCATCCATCGTGATTCAGGTCAGAAATAGCTACTCCCAACCCAAAATTGAGGGGGTTGTTGATGATACCTGACATAAGGGTAACGTCGGTAAAATGCCCATTATCATTTCGCAGCAAGCGGTTACCGAAGTGCATGTCTGGTGTTGCCCGGGTGATGCGAGTGTTCAAAAAAGGATTATAGGTATGATTAGAATGATTGAGAACAAAAACATCTAAGTCACTATCGCGGTCATAGTCAAAAAAAGCCGCTTGGGTAGTTTGAGTGCCTGGTAAATCTAATCCGTAACCTTTGGCATTTTCCTTAAAAACAGGAATACCGTTTTGAAGTCCTTGATTGATAAACAATTCATTAACCAGTTTTTCAGCTGGAAATTTACCCGAATGGCACACATACACATCCAAAAGCCCATCGCTATTGATATCAACCACACTGACTCCTGTTCCCCAAGTGCCGTTGCCCGCTACGCCTGCCAAGGCCGTTATATCTTCAAACTGCCAGTTGCCGCGGTTTAGATATAGTTTATGGGAAACGGTATTGCCCGAGAAGAACAAGTCAGGAAGTCCGTCATTGTTAAAATCGCCCACACCTACACCATTGCCATTGTAGAGGTATTCGTATTTGAAGATATGAATGGAATCATTTTCATCGATTTTATTGATAAAATCAACGCCTGTTTTGACAGGGTCGAGCAGTTTGAAAAGTGGGCGTTCTTCTGCAAGGCTACGTATGGGTTTTGAGC
>JBDHXS010000631.1:0-3944 GCA_039810845.1 Runella sp.
TTGGAGAAAATGAATCATTAGATCAGAGTGGCAAGATCAATCAAAATGATTTGAGGAAAATTGTGACTATTGAAAACCAATATTTTGTTCTTACAAAACCACTTCCAAATGTAGAGTTTTTGGCACGCGAAGCAGGGATGAGCCTTTCTAAATTTAAAAATGTTTTAAAGAAGTTTATGGATTTCCACCGTATGAGTATCATTTGAACCAAAAACTTGAGTCCGCAAAAACACAACTTCTTCAAAATAGGTGGTCAGTTTCGGAAATAGCTTACCAATTGGGATATACAAGTGCCGCAAATTTTGATAAGGCATTTAAAAAGCGCTTTATGATTAGCCCCACCACTATGCTGAAGAATACTTAAAAGAATAACTCAATTAAATATACACCTTCATTTTACTATACATGTTTATGAATTGGATTGTGATTCGACGGTACGAGGAACTACAAACAGATGAAAAGTGCTTTAGAAAACTCACAGGCTTGAATAAGGACGAGTTTTCGGCGCTTTATCACTTTTTCAAAGATGAGTGGCATTCTTATTTTTCTAATTTTACCTTTAATGGAAGCCCCAGGCTACGGCGTCAGGTTTTTACACGTAAAAACAGTATTTTTGGAGATTCCCAAGATGTACTGCTTTTTAGTTTGATTTACTTAAGAGGTGGCGTTCCTCAGGAACAATTAGCTGTTGGTTTTGGAATAGACCAGCCTAAAGCGAGTAAATATCTATCTTTGACTCAAAAGATATTGCTTCAAGTAGTGGAAAAAAATCCTAATGTCATTTCAAAGAGAAAACAAAAACGAATCTCGGATGCCATATTGTTAAGAATAAATAATCAGTTTGTATCGTAATTTGTCGAATAAAGGGCATTTTATATGCTTTTTATTTATTGACTCTTTCAAGGTGCGAGATAGTCTTCAAAAAGGTGTTATTTTTGAAGACTATCTCGCACTTCATTTTACAAACTTTTATATGTCATCTAAAGCTCCAATTACTACTTCATTGTTCGACCTATTTAAGGTAGGACCAGGCCCATCAAGTTCACATACAATCGGACCGATGAAAGCAGCGTACAATTTCTTGCAACAGCTAAAAATGTTACCTGTCGAAATCGCCCAAAAGGGTAGGGAAATTCAAATTCATCTTTATGGATCGCTCAGTGCTACCGGAAAAGGCCATGGTACCGATCGCGCCATTGTGGGGGGATTGCTGGGCTGGCAGCCTCATACCTGCGATCCTAAAGCACTAAACGGATTGATGAAGACTGATATAGATACTTACACTGTTAGTTTTCAGGAGGTTATGGTTTTGGTTTCAGCAAAAAGTTTGATATATCACAAAGGAAAAGCAAATTTTCCTCATCCTAATACGATGATTTTGCAACTGCGCGATGAGACAGAAATGGTGTTGTTTGAAGGGGAATATTACTCAGTAGGAGGAGGATTTATTCAACAAAAAGGCCAGCCACCCGAGGGAAATTCTAACCAGCCGCCTAAATATGCATACTCGACGATGGAACAACTAAAAACCCATTTGAAAACAAGCGGATTGACGTTGGCGCAATTAATGATTCAAAATGAACAGGCTTTAACTGGACTTTCAGAAAAGGAAATTGTAAGGAAAATTGACCAAATTTTGGATTTTATGCATAAAGCCGTAAAGCGTGGAATTCGTGCAAAAGGTATTTTGCCAGGTAGTATCCGTCTTCAACGCAAAGCTCCTGTTTTATATGAAAGGGCTAAGCAACACGCCTCAACGACCGATAGCTTTTTGATTTTTATGAATGCTTATTGTTTAGCAGCCTCGGAAGAAAATGCCGCTGGTAGTATTGTAGTTACTGCGCCTACTTCAGGAGCATCTGGGGTGTTTCCAGGGCTTACTTATTTGATGAAATACCACTTTCATTATTCTCCTCAAAAAATGCGCGATGGTATGCTGGCCGCGGCAGCTGTTGGTTTTTTGGTAAAACACAATGCCAGTATTTCAGGCGCCGAAATGGGCTGTATGGGGGAAATAGGTACTGCGTCGGCCATGGGTGCAGCCATGCTTACGTATGCCGCTGGGGGAAGTATTGAGTGTGTAGAAGCTGCTGCGGAAATCGGGATAGAGCATCACTTAGGTATGACATGCGACCCCATAGGAGGTTACGTACAAATTCCGTGTATTGAACGCAATGCCATGGGCGCAGCTAAAGCCTACAATGCCTATTTGTTGGCAATGACCATCGAGCCTGGAATGCAAAAAATCTCTTTTGACAGTGTCATTAAGGTCATGCGAGCTACAGGAAGAGATATGTCAAAAAAATATAAAGAAACGTCTGAAGCGGGATTGGCTTTAAGCATAACGGAATGTTGAATAGATCATAGTTGGTGGGTTATAGCAATACCGCGGTTTTTATGACTATGAGCTTTTGCCTGTGGGCCATTGTCCGTCAACTATGGACTTAATTGATAAATACCCTTCCATTGTGTGATTTGATAACGTTTACCGAGTTCAGGGAGGCGTTTGAATAGTTGAGGCATGATGTTTACTTTGTCAATAACATAGGTGGGAGGGTCTGCTGTGAAATTATCAAAAATACTAATTACACTTTCGTAGCTATCTAAATTCTCAAAGTCGTATCGTGCTAATTCCCAATTCAAATAAGCTGTAGCAGGGAAATTGTCTTTATATTCTCCTTCGTCGTCACCAATGACGAGGATTTTTTGGTTATTGATTTGTGGGGGAAGTAACGCATTTTTAATTTTAAGATTTTCCAAACGAGCTGATTTATTAAATGCAAATGAGTTATTTAGAAAAGAAGCTTGGTATCGAAAAAATAGAATTGCTACAAATACAACCAGAAAAAGCACTTCGGCCAACCAGCGCCGTTGCATGAGCATAAAAAAGTTGACAGCAAAAAATGCCAAGGGAGGGATGAAAATAATAAATTGCATAGGTGCAATGAACGGCATCAGACCGATGGAAATCACAGCAATAATAAACCAAAGCATCATAATTTGCTGACAACGGCTTTGGTAATTGATAAAACGTGGATAGCCGATTGTTTGAAAGAATCCCATTCCACCCAATAGAAAAATGCCTGCCATGGCCCCTATTACTCCCAAAAAATCATTGAGATTATATCGACGCGTACGAAATGCAGAAGTCAATAGATTTTGGCTGAAATCATCAAGCGAATCACGAAAGAAGAAAAACATAACTGTTAGCGCAATCGGAAATACGTATCCAAAAAAAGCCAGTGTATGTTGTCTAAAATTAGCCCCAGTGTAGAGGAGCATTGAAGCAAACGACCAGAAGGCAAAAAGCCCCATGGGTAGGTAGAATAGGGTAGCTGTACTCAAGTAAAATCCCAATTCAAAAACTTCATCAGTTACCCCTTCGCGTTGCATTTGCCGTATTAATGTCCCAAATGCCAAGAGAATAAAGGAGGTTGCCATTAAAACAGGCGATAAGGTACTACAATCAAACGACACGTTGATAAACAATAGGTAGAGAATTCCTGGAACGTAGTTGCGTTCGGTGAATAGTTGCCGTTGATTGGAGATATAATTGAAATAAATGGCCTGTAAGACAATGAGAATATTGGCCAGTGTACGGTGGGCAAGTGGCGAGCGTCCAAAAAGTTCATCTATTCCCCAATAAACGGCTGCCGATAAAGGACTCAAATTGTCCCATACATCGCGATATAGCATAAATCCTTGCCCCATTTTCTCTCCCACCAACATCCATTGAAGTTCTGGAATGAGCAAATCAGGTGGACTGATATAAAAAGGAAACTGAAGTATCACCAATACAATGATGAAACTCAGTATTTGATACGGTGCATTAACGCGGAAGAAACTTAGCATCCTTTGAAGGAAGTTAATTGTTAACTATCATCTGTTAATCGCGGATAATTCGATATTGGATTACGGCAATTAACAGATAACAATTAACAATT
>JBDHXS010000632.1:0-3939 GCA_039810845.1 Runella sp.
GAAACCCGTTGCCCCTTTATACAATTACCTAAAACCGTACCCTGAGGCACTCAAAAAACAATTTTATGATACCTACGGCGGCGAGCAGGAATTTTCTCGCAAAACGGCCTCCCCTATTTTAGGAAGCCTCAATTCAGGGATGATTATTTATCGTCTGAAACATGAAAATCCTGCGTTGTTTGAAAAAATCAAGTATTCATTGCACTTGCCTCAATACGTCAGTTCGTTGATTTCGGGACAATTTGCTTCTGATATTACGAGCATCGGCTGTCATACCAACCTCTGGGATTTTGACACGAACGCTTACCACGCGTGGGTATCACAAGAGCAAATTGGGGATAAACTTGCGCCCATTCAGTCCGCAGACGTGGTTTCGACTCACGTACTCAATGAGCAAGAGCGCATTGTAGGCGTCGGGTTGCACGACAGTTCTTCGGCGCTAATTCCGTACTTGGTGAGTTTTTTAGAGCCCTTTGTATTGATTTCAACGGGAACGTGGTGCATTAGTCTCAATCCTTACAATCATACGCCGCTTACAGCCGAGGAACTCCAATACGATTGCTTGTGCTACATGCAGTACAACGGTAAACCTGTGAAGGCGTCACGCTTGTTTGCGGGCTACGAGCACGAACAACAAACCAAGCGATTGGCGGCACATTTTGACAAAGACCTTGATTTTTACAAAAAAGTGGCGTTTGATGCGGCCATCATTCACCAACTCAAAACGGAGAAAAAAACCGAAGGTATCGACTTTGAAAGCCTCTCTAAACCTCCGATGACGGAAGGGTTGTTTGGAAAAAGAGATTTGTCAGCTTTTGAATCGTACGAGCAGGCGTATCACCAATTGATTTTGGACATTGTCGGCCAACAAATCATTTCGACGGAGTTGGTTTTAAGAGGCTCGACCGTTAAGCGAATTTTTGTGGACGGCGGTTTTTCCAAAAACCCCATTTACATGAATCTCTTGGCAGGGGCTTTTCCTGACCTGGAGGTATTTGCGGCATCGGTCGCTCAAGCTACTTCCTTGGGGGCGGCATTGAGCATTCACCGCCATTGGAACACTAAAACGCTCCCGCCCGATTTGATTGATTTAGATTTTTATAGTGGCCATCTTACCCCTGATGGATTTGTAAAATAGTGTTAATGTCATTTCAGCGTGTCTATCAATAAATAAATATTCAAGGCTACAATTATTGCCGCAATACCCCAACTAAAAATTGTAAGTAAACGAGAGTTAACAAAACGACCCATCCAATCGCGCTTGCTTGTGAACATAATCAATGGAATTACGGCAAAACTCAATTGAGCTGAAAGCACTACTTGGCTAAAAACTAATAGCTCACTTGTGCCATGCTCACCGTATTGAATAGCAACAAACAAAGCAGGTACAATGGCAATCAGGCGCGTAATAAGCTGGCGTAGCCATTGCTTTAGCTGTATATTCAAAAATCCTTCCATCACAATTTGGCCAGCCAATGTACCTGTAATAGTAGCATTTTGGCCAGCTGCCAATAGTGCAACTGCAAATAGTACACTGGCCCATTTACTACCCAAAAGAGGATCTAAAAGTTGATGTGCATCGGTAATATCCGCTACATTTTGATTGCCCGAGTCGTGAAAAGTAGCCGCTGCCAAAATTAAAATGGCAGCATTAATAAAAAATGCAATACCCAGAGAAGCCGTTGAGTCAATGGTAGCATAGTGAATGGCCGAACGTCGTCCTTCTTCAGTACGAGCATAGGCGCGGGTTTGGACGATACTTGAGTGTAGGTATAAATTGTGTGGCATAACCGTTGCTCCCAGAATCCCTATAGCTACATATAACATTCCTGGATTGGTAACAATCTGTTTTTGTGGAATAAACCCTCCAGCTACGGCCACCCATTCAGGATTGGAAACAATCACTTCATACACAAAACACATTAAAATAATAGCTATCAACCCCCCTACAATACTTTCAATAATACGAAAACCTCTGTTTTGAAAGTACAAAATCAACAATACATCTAAAGTAGTAATCACGACTCCGACCGCCAATGGAATTCCGAATAACAAGTTGAGGGCAATCGCCGACCCAATTACTTCTGCCAAATCACAGGCCGCAATGGCAATTTCAGCCAGTATCCACAGTACTATTGCAACAGGTTTGGGAAAGTACGCCTTACATGCCTGTGCCAAATCCATACCTGTGGCAACTCCAAGTTTGAGCGACAGATGTTGCAACAGCATCGCAAATAAATTGGAAACCAAAATCACCGAAAGCAGCGTATAACCAAACCGCGCTCCACCTGCAATATCAGTAGCCCAATTACCTGGATCCATATACCCTACTGCAACCATCAGACCAGGGCCAATATAAGCACGCATATTTCGCCAAAACCCTTTAGTAAAAGGAACTTTGATTGAGGCATTGACTTCAGCAAGTGATGTATGTTCAGAAGGCGTCATATCGTGAGGTGAATAAGTAGGAATCATTGTTTTAAAATGTTTTCATAGCTTGTTAAATAGTAAACGACGCAAATATAGGCATTTCCAAATATAATTTTTAGGTTAGTCTAAATTTTTTATTTAAACTTCAAAAAAATTATTTTTGTAGCTAACAAAAGTCCGTAACTGAAGTTTAATAAGCGAAGGTTTCCAATCACTCCTAACTTATGACTTCTGGATCCCTAAAAATGCAGACCTTTACCGAAGAAAATTATTTAAAAACCATCTTCTTTCTCTCCATAGATACCGATGTATGGGTCTCGACCAATGCCCTGGCCGAAAGCACCAATACACGGGCCGCTTCTGTTTCAGATATGCTAAAGCGCCTGTCAGAGAAGGGGTTAATCAATTATCAAAAATACCGTGGAGTTCGGCTTACAGACGAGGGCGAGCGTCTGGCCTTACTTGTGATTAGAAAACATCGTCTTTGGGAGGTATTTTTAGCCGAAAAATTGCAGTTTGGCTGGGATGAAGTACATGTTATTGCCGAAGAATTGGAACATATTCGCTCCGAGCGTTTAGTTGAAAAATTAGATGCTTTTTTAGGCTACCCTCAATTTGACCCACACGGCGATCCTATTCCTGATGCAGATGGACAAATGCCAGCCTTTCGTTATCGGAAACTTTCTGAAATCAATGAGGGTAACACGGTGATTATGACAGGGGTATCTGAACATTCCTCTGCTTTTCTGCAACATTTAGATAAATCTGGCCTTATGCTCGGTTGTCAGGTCAAAGTACAGGAAATCAATAGATTTGATAAGTCTATTAACGTGCTGATTGATAATCGTCAAACTGTGTTTATAAGCCACGAAGTAGCTAAAAATCTTTTGGTAAAATAAAAACTCCCCAATCTCAACTCCCCGCTTCTTCGTACATTTGCAATATGGAAATACTACAAAATGACTTGTTTCTGCGTGCTGCACGCGGAGAAAAAACCGAACGTGTACCTGTTTGGATGATGCGTCAGGCGGGTCGAATCTTGGCCGAATATCGTGCTGTACGTGAAAAAGCAGGGAGTTTCATCCAACTAGCCACCAATCCCGAACTTGCCGCCGAAGTGACCATTCAGCCCGTAGATTTGCTGGGGGTTGATGCAGCCATCATATTTTCAGACATTCTAGTTGTACCAGAGGCTATGGGTCTTCCTTACGAAATGGAAGAAAAACGTGGCCCTGTGTTTCCAAAAGTTGTCAAAAATACGGCTGATATTGATGAACTTAGAGTGGCTCAGCCAGAGGCTGATTTGAGATACGTATTGGATGCAATCAAAATAGTAAAGCAAAAATTGAATGGTCGTGTGCCTCTGATTGGTTTTGCGGGTGCACCTTTTACCATTTTTTGTTATATGGTTATCACCTGAGTCCATATAACTACCTAAGTAAATTTTTAATAAATTTGGCTATTTTTTTAATGCTAATATAACAATATTAGTGTCATCGATGCCACATT
>JBDHXS010000633.1:0-3930 GCA_039810845.1 Runella sp.
TCTGGTCCCCATGATTTGTACTTCTCCCAATTATGGATTTTTAAACTTTGCTGATGCAGGCGAAAACAGCAAATCCGATGCTTCCAAAGCTTTCTTTTATTTGGCACAGATTTACAATAATCCCAACATTTCCAACTACTTACACGAAGTCATCAAAACTCGTAGCCTGCTGGCCCAACCGCATCACGTCTTGTGGTACAAAGCCCCCACCACCGACGCGCCCGTTCGGGATTTAGACAGTTATTTCAAAGGGAAAGTCGAAGTAGTCACCTTTCGCAGCGCATGGAACGATGCTAATGCCCTTTGGCTGGGAATGAAGGGAGGAGTGAATAGCTCGGAACATTCGCATCTGGACCTGGGCAATTTTGAACTCGAAGCAGGTGGTGTACGCTGGGCAAGAGATTTAGGGTCAGACGATTACAATTTACCAGGCTATTGGACGATGGGTGTAGGCGGGCAACGGTGGACATATTACCGCCTCAATTCTTTCAGTCACAATGTACCGTTATTGGGCAATAAAAACCAGTACGAATTGGCGAAAGCAAATTTTATTGAAACCAATCTTAATTTAGCCACCCCTTCTGCTACCCTTGATTTGACCGAAGCCTACCGCGATTTTTCGACTAAAAGTACCCGAAAAGTCAGCATGATCGACAATCGCAAAGCGTTTCTGATTGAAGATACTCATACCCTGACCAAATCGACCGAAGTAGCGTGGGGGATGACCACCGCCAATCAAATTGAGATCGTAAAAGGTGGAAAAGCTATTTTGAGGAACGCAACAATCACCTCCCGAACCCTTGAAGCCGAAATCATATCGCCCGTGGGCGCTGAATTTGCGCAGGAGTCGGCGGTACAAAAAGCTCCTGAAAAACTCAATACGGGCAACAATCGCCTGATGCTCAGACTTCCCAATCAATCGGGACAAGTAAAAATAATTATTAAACTGACGCCTAAAGGATAAATCCGGGTATTTTATCTGCCTCACAATTCCTGCATTTATGAAAAAGATAACCCTATTTCTAACGCTCTTCGGAGTTTACACAACGGTTTATGGTCAGCAAATGCCAGGTTTGGGCTTCCCTAACCGATATTTTTCAATTTTACAAGGTGGAAACAACCCTCAATTAAATCACGTTGAGCTTTCTTCCGACGTGGATACAAGTTGGTTTCGATGGAAAGAACGAGGGTACAGTTTTGGATTTAATCCTTCCCTTACCCCTATGTACACGACTGTCAACGGGATTTTGTCCACACCCTACATGGTTCAGGTACGGGGCAATGCCGAAGAAAGAAACAAAAAACGTTGGGGTTTCCACGTCTTTGAAGGCTATGCAAAAGACGATAAATCGCGGATTACGATGCTGGTCAATAAGCACATTGAATTGGAAAAACCCGTTGCGGAACTGTATTACTACGGCACCACTTACAACCATTCCGAACAAGCCTATAATTGGTTTAAGATTGGGTCAGATGTAAGGCAACATTCGTTTCTATTTGGCCGCGACAAAGCCATCTTCTACGGTTCACTACGCCTGACAAATGCCTTAACATTGGGAGCGATTGGAAAAGATGATTTAGTTTCTGAAAAACCTCAGGGTGACGATGAACCTAACTATCAAGCCGATGCCAAATATGTTAATTTTAAAGAATTAAAAGACAGCACCGACGGCACGATGTTTTATGACAAAGACAACAAAATTGTGGTTATCAAGATAGAGGGTAAATGGATGAAACTAAAAGTGGAACCGTTGCCAGCGGGCGTTGAGTACAAATTTTAAAAAGGGTAAATTGACCCCGAAGTTGTCTTAATCTTACATGAATCCTTCGGAAAACCTTAATACTACTTGGCGAAAAACCGCCTCTACAATTTATAAAAAGCCCGTTGACTCCAAGATATTTGGATCCGTCGAAATTGATATTACTGACTTAGAAGTCTATATCCAAGCCAAACGAAAAGCAGGCGTTAAAATCACGCTTACACATTTTTTTCTGTTGGCTACGGCTCGTGCCATCAAAGAAGAAATACCAGAGTTTAATAGCTACGTAAAGCGAGGGAATATTTATAGCTATCCCCAAATTAATGCTACGGTAAGTGTGTTGAACAAAAATGGAGAAATGGGTTCGGTCAAGATGCAAAACATTGACACTTATAATTTGGCCGAATTAGCAGAATACCTCCGCCAAGAAATCCAAGTTGCTAAAAAAGGTGATGATAAATCAAAAAACCAAAAAGAGGCGTTGGCTCGCATTCCTTGGCCATTTCGAGGATATATTTATCAAATCATCAAATACATTACGGTACACTTGGGTCTTTCGATTCCTTCTTTGGGGCTGTCAGCCAACAACTTTGGGGCATTTTTTCTATCCAACATTGGCAGCATCGGGCTGGACATTGGGTATCCTGCATTGTTTCCTTCGGCCAATGTTTCTTTTGTGCTGATTATGGGTGGCGTATCCAAAAAACCTTGGGTGGTCAACAATGAAATCGTACCACGCACCATTATTACCCTCGGGGCTGCGCTCGACCACCGCGTTGTGGATGCTTCACACGGCGGAAAACTCTTTAAATACCTCAAAAAAGTAGTGGCACAACCTGAGTTATTGGAGAAAGTGTATAATTGAGTTTATTGTAGAGCCTATTCCTGCTTTGACGGGTTTGACTTTTACGACTAACTCAAAAATGCACGTAACTTTTAGCAATAAACTTACTTGACAAATAAACATTTTTCTTTTATTGTTGTCAAGTAAGCTTTGTAAAACTAATGAACGAGCCAAGAACTCATTTTGCCGAAAGACTTACCACTGCCCGTAAAATGGCAGGGTTATCGTTGCAAGAATTGGCCGACAAAATGCACAATCAGATTAGCAAACAAGCCATTCATCAGTTTGAACAAGGAAAATCAAAACCCGAAGCCGATACGCTTTTGGCCTTAGCTAAGGCATTGAACGTACGCTTAGACTTCTTTTTTAGCAATGGCCAAGTAGTTCAGTTTGAAAAATTGGAATACCGCAAAAAAGTAAAACTGAGCAAAACCGAAGCCATTGCCATCAACGAAACTGCCAAAGACTGGTTCTCCCGTTATTTTGAGTTAGAAGAGCTCATGAACGCGCACATCCCTTTTGAAAACCCACTCGAAGGAATGTTGATTCAGCAAGAAGGAGACCTTGAACGCGCTGCCGATACCCTGCGTAAGCAATGGGAGTTGGGTACAAAACCCATCCCGAACGTCATAGAAATGCTCGAACAAAGGGGAGTGAAAGTGTTGGAGGTACAAGCAACTGACGGGTTTCAAGGCTTTAGTGCCGAGGCCAATGGCCGTTTGGTTGTGGTACTCAATGCCAACGACGACGCTTTCCGCAAGCGATTTACGGCCTTGCATGAGTTGGCGCACATTGTACTACGCTTTGCCGAAGGGCTTGATGTTGAGCGATATTGCCACCGTTTTGCGGGGGCGGTATTATTTCCGCAACAAAGTATGCTGGAAACGTTTTCGAGCAAGCGAAAAAAGCTGGCATTTGCCGAACTCCTCCAACAAAAATGCTACTACGGTATCTCTATTCAGGCGCTATTGAGGCGCTTGCGCGACCTTGACATTATCAACGAAGCTACTTATAAAGGTTTCTTGATTTGGATGGCCAAAGCGGGCTACCGTACCCAAGAACCTGGCCAATACGCGGGCGTGGAGAGGCCCATGCGGTTTTCGCAGTTGTTGTACCGCGCGGCCATCGAAGAGGTAATTTCGCTGAGCAAGGCAGCAGGACTGAATAATATGAGTTTGAGTGAGTTTAAGGAAGAGTTGAACTCTACTAATAGACCTATTTCTTAATTAAAAAACTATTATTTTTGTTGTAAAACTTTGATTATGAACGACAAATACAAATTATTGAAAGAAAATCCGCAAAACTGCCAGCGTCTTTTTGGGATGA
>JBDHXS010000634.1:0-3923 GCA_039810845.1 Runella sp.
ATGAACTGGGAATGCCGTTTTCGTTCGAGGTCGAAATGGAGGCCGGCGAATTGCTGCTGATGGCTGTAGAACGACTGCTCGAAAAAACGGGCGATGAATCTTATGCCGAGCTGACGGATATTTTGGAGTCGTTTTACTTGGATGCCGGGCAGGAAGGAAAAAACTTTCACAGTCTGCCCGAAGCATTGGCCGGTTTTGCCAAAGACCTGCTCAACGAGCACCGATATGCTTCCATCATGAAAAACGATCACCTATCAGCCAAAGATTTTAAGAAAATTCGGAAGCAATTGGTGTCAGCCGAAAAAAAATGGGAGGGAGCCATTCGCAAATGGGCAGAGAGAGGCGTAGAACTGATCTTAAAAAGCGGCTTAGACGAAAAGGATTTTTCTCGGGGAACGGTCTTCAAGTATTTCAAGAAACGAATTGATGCTGATGAGGCTATGAATGAACCCGGAAAACTCGAAAAAGATGCCTTCGAGAATGATTTGGGATGGGTGACTAAAACGGTACGGCCTTATGTGATAGAAAAGGTAGATACAATAAAAGCTCAATTGACGGATTATTATGAACAGATCGAGCGGATTCGCCGGGAAAACAGTGATTTGTATTATCTGTACCGACAGCTTATTCCCCACCTCTATCATTTGTCGTTGTTGAGTGAGATCAAGGAAGAATTTGATCGCCAATTACGGGAAAACAATCGAGTACATATTTCCGAATTCAATCAAAAAATCCTGAAGATCGTTACCGAAGACCCGGTGCCGTTTATCTATGAACGTTTGGGCGAAAAATACAATCATATTCTGATTGACGAGTTTCAGGATACCTCTAAGCTGCAGTTTGCCAATTTGTTGCCATTGATTGACAACAGCCTTGGCTATGAGCATTTCAACTTGGCCGTAGGCGACTCCAAGCAGGCGATTTATCGTTTTCGGGGCGGCGATATGGACCAAATCATTGCGCTTCATTCCAAAAACTTAGACCGTTTGTACCAATCACTGGGCGATAGCGAACTCACCGTAGAACGCCTCGAAAATATCCGATGGCACCTGCAAGACGATGTGCTACGAACAAACCGCCGAAGCGCTAAAGAAATCATTGAGTTTAATAATGCCTTCTTTCAGACGGTCGAAGAACTTTACCGAGACGAGTTTCCGCTTTCGCACGAGGTGTTTGCGCAAGTAGCGCAAGAACTACCACCCAATGCCAAAACGGGCGGGGAAGTACAAATTGAGTTTATCGCTGCCGACAGTGGCGAAGTAGGAGAGGACGAGAACGATACACCCGCGATGATTGAACGGACGTTGTCGCTTATCAAGCAGGCTACTGAGCAAGACGGCTTTCTGATTGGAGATGTGTCGGTGTTGTGTCGTTTTAAGCGCGATGCCAAAAAAATTGCCAATCACCTCAAAGAAAACGGTTACAACATCATTTCGGACGACTCACTTTCTTTGCGTTTTTCGGGTGCGGTCAATCTCGTCACGGCTTTTATGCGCGTGCTTGTTAAACCTGATAGCCGCTTGGACAAATACGAAGCGCTGTATTTGTATTTTCGCATGATTTTGCAACGCATTCCTGATGCCAAAGACAACCAACACATCAAAGCTGCCGTCGAATCGCAAGACGTAAGGGCTTTTTATGGGTATGTTAATAGTTTACAGTTTACAGTTTACAGTTCACAGTCGGCAGTTGGCAGTCAGCAGTCCACAGTTGGCAGTCCAGAGTTAGCAGTGAGCGGTCAGCAGTTAGCGGTGTCCCTCGATACTTTGCACTCGACACTTGACACTCAACTAAACCCCTACAAACTCCTGCAAATCAGCGCATACGAACTGGCCGAGAAGCTCATTCAAACGTTTGGGCTGTTTGAATTGGTGGCCGAACGCGATTATCTTTTCCGATTTTTGGACGTAGTCCTTGAATTTAGCACGCAGCGCGGTAGCCACTTAGCCGATTTTCTGGATTATTGGGAAACACAAAAGGACAAAATTTCAATCTCTGCCCCCTCCGACCCCTCTGCCGTGACGGTGCAGACCATTCACCGTTCCAAAGGTTTGGAATATCCCGTGGTGATTATTCCGTACGCCGATTGGGAATTTGTACCCAGTGCCAAACGAGACAGTATGTGGGTCAATCTTGACCCAACGGAAGACTTGAGTATTGCGGCTTATGATGCAGAAAGTGTTCAAAATGGCGAATTGATTGAGCACATAGAGGCTAAGTTTTTGAAAACAGGTTCGGTACAGGTGAAATCGGAGCTTGAACGCACTACCGAAGGCGTGGCCTCTCAGTACCGCGACGAACGCGAACGGGTGTTTGTCGAAAATCTTAACTTGCTCTATGTGGCTTTTACGCGTCCTACGCGCAAATTGTACGTTTTGGCCAAAGAAGAAAATTTTGAAAAAATCAAAAATCCGCGTCGAGTAAGCTATTGGTTATATCAGTACCAACAATCAGCAGCCAATAATTTTGCCATGCCAATGGAGGTGGTAACTAAAGCCAACAACCAAACTCGACATTCTGAACTTGCACCTCGAAACGTTTTTTACGTTCCCCAAGTCATTTCGACCGACCGCAGTCGAGAGTTGCGTTTACGGCGTTTGGCCAATCGGGTGTTTGATGTTGAAACTTTTGAGCGCAAAAAAGACCATGGCAATAAAGTACACTATGCCCTTTCGATGGTGCGTACGCCTGAGGATGTGCCTACAGCTCTGCTCAAAATGCAAACTGAAGGTATCATCGAAAAAATAGAATCGGCAGAGATACAAAAAAGCTTAGAGCGAATTTTAAAACATCCTGATTTAGAAGGTTTATTTGATTTGGAATCGAATGTACTGAACGAACGAGAAATCTTGACGCCTGATGGCAACCTCCACCGTCCCGACCGCGTAGTACATTTACCCGACCGTGTAGTAGTGCTGGACTATAAAACCGGAAACCCGCTTGATGCCCATCTACGCCAAATCAAGCGCTATGCCAATTTATATAAAGAAATGGGTTATGAAAAAGTAGAAACATTGTTGGTGTATATTGAGCGAAATGAGGTGATGAAAGTATAAAAGATATTTCAATAAAAATATTCCTATTTTTTCTTGAAACCTTTGTGACTTTTGAGGTGTTTTCTACGTATATATATTCACACAACCCCCTTTTTTATCATGGACCCATTTTTCTACTTTGAAGATGAAGAGACTGAACCGCAAGAATTAGGTCAGTCCACTGAAAACGCCACTATTTCGTCAGGCGATATACAGGATAACGCAGGTACGACTTCTCTGAATACGGTGAGTTACGGTATATAAATTCTAATTGTGCCGCCCCGCTTTTGGCAAAAGCCTCATCTGATTTTTTACGTTCCTCCAATTTTTGTTTCAATGCTGTGTCTTTACGGAGCAACTCAGCGGCTACGTCTTCAAACACGTAGGCCGAAAAATGTTCTTTTTGTGCCAGAACACTATCGAAAAAATTCCACGCAAAAAACGAATCAGACCCCTGTGGCTCAAGCATTTCAATAATATAGCGATTGGCTTTTTGATTGGTGTTAATGAGGTAATCTCCTTTGTAAAATAATATTTTCTGCTTTTCACTACGCACCACTACCCCTGTGTGATTGTAGTGACCTTCGTAAGGTTTAGCAGGGCTTTTATAATCTTCGATATAATACACATCTACTTCTATTTCTGTATCAACAGCCAATGGTTGTAACTGTACTCCGTTGGTTTTCAATAGTTCAGCAACGCGTCCCCAACTTTGAGGCAATACGTACGCTTTGGGTTTTTCGACTTTCAAATCAGCTACGTAATGGTCAAAAAATGGAATTCGTTTTGTAAATGGCTCGTTTCGGTCGTAATATAGGCGATTAAGGCCACTTACTTTGCTGGGTTTGTACTTGGCTGCAAAACCTTTGAACGTAATGGAATCAGACA
>JBDHXS010000635.1:0-3923 GCA_039810845.1 Runella sp.
TTGGAAGCAGGTGGAGTAAAAACAGGAGCATTAATAGCCGTTGTGGAATTTTTACCTGCGAATGAAGGAGTAGGGGAAGACGGTGGAGGGGTGGGCTTAGAAGGTTTTTCTTCCTCCTTTTGGTCTTCCATGACCACAAAAACGCCCGCCAAATCGCGTAGCCAGCCGCTCATTTTATTTTTTTGAGGTTCTTCTGCCACTGTTGTAAAAAAGTTTTAGGTGTAATTAAGTTAAGAACTGTGTTCTACGAAACGGAAAGTTATAAAAACCCTCGTAAAGATGGTGTAAAGGTAGAGAAGAATTTATTTTGAGGTAGAATCGAGTATAAGAACGGCTTAAAATGAGGCCGACCAAGGCGGTTTTTAGGATGAAGTTTGACCATAGGCAAGGAAATTTCGCTATTTTTGTTCCCCTTTAACCATTTCCAAATCATGAATAAACTTTTTTGTATCTCTTTTGTACTGGCATTCTTTACAAATTCTGTTTTTAGCCAAACCACCCGTCCCAACGTTATCATCATTTATGCTGACGATCTGGGTTATGGAGATGTGGGCTGCTATGGAGCTAAAAAAGTAGCTACTCCGAATATGGATAAATTGGCAAAAGCAGGATTACGCTTTACCAATGCCCACACCACTTCTGCTACCTGTACGCCTTCGCGATACTCCATGCTGACAGGGGAATACGCTTGGCGTAAACCTGGCACAGGTGTAGCTACGGGCGACGCGGCAGCTTTGATTCTGCCTGGTAGGAGTACATTACCATTGGTCTTTCAAAAAGCGGGATACAAAACAGGGGTTGTTGGCAAATGGCATTTGGGATTGGGTCCCCAAGGAGGTCCCGACTGGAATGGAGAAATCAAGCCAAGCCCGTTGGATATTGGTTTTGATGAGTCATTTATCATGGCCGCTACGGGCGACCGTGTACCCTGTGTATATGTAGAAAACCGCCGAGTAGTTAATCTTGACCCTACTGACCCAATTAAAGTGAGTTTTAAAGAGCCGATTGGCAACGAACCCACGGGCCGTGCCAACCCCGAACTGCTGAAAATGAAGCACTCGCACGGCCACGATTTTACGATTATCAATGGTATCGGGCGCATTGGCTACATGACGGGCGGAAAATCAGCACGTTGGAAAGATGAAGATATGGCTGATATTTTTACCGAAAAAGCGGTTTCGTTTATTGAAAAGCACCAAGCAGAACCTTTTTTTCTGTATTTTTCTACCCAAGATATTCACGTGCCACGCGTTCCGAATCAACGGTTTGTGGGAAAAAGCGGTATGGGCCCGCGCGGTGATGTCATCCTGCAATTGGACTGGAGCGTAGGCCAAGTGATACAAGCCCTTGACCGACTGAATCTTACTAAAAACACATTGGTGATTTTCTCCAGCGACAACGGCCCCGTAGTGGATGATGGCTACCAAGATCAAGCTGTAGAATTGCTTAACGGCCACACGCCTGCCGGTGTGTTGCGCGGAGGCAAGTACAGTGCCTTTGATGCTGGTACCCGCGTACCGTTCATTGTGCGTTGGCCCGGGCAGGTAAAAGCGGGCGTTTCCCATGCCTTGGTAAGTCAAATTGATCTATTGGCCTCCTTTGCGGCATTAACAAACCAAACCTTTGATGCCACCACCGCACTCGATACCCAAAATTACTTAGCGACGCTATTGGGCCAAGACAAAAAAGGCCGTGACCACGTAATAGAGCACGCTGGTACCTTTTCCATCATCAAGGGCGATTGGAAATACATCGAACCGAGCAAAGGTGCTAAGATGAGCGTTCAGACCAATACCGAACTCGGCAACGACCCGCAACCGCAATTGTACAATCTGGCCAAAGACATTGGCGAAAAGAATAATGTAGCGGCGGTTAATTTAGAGAAAGTGAAGGAACTGGAGGGGTTATTGAAGGAGGTGAAGGAGAGAAAGTAGATAAAAAATACGTGCGTGACACTCGCGCCCTCGGGAAGGAAATTTCACAACAGCTTAGTTCTTTTATCCGGCACATCGTATCCAAATAATAATCTACAAAACGTAGATGCGTTTCGGGGATTATAAGGTTTTAGAACCAGCACATCTTTCTCAATCAGGTGTGCCGAAAGAAGATTAAAATCAAAATATTCTTTTTGTTTTTCAATGATAAATTCAATTATATTTTGCAAGACTTCTGGTGAAGTATTCACGTAATTGGTAGGAGCATATTCTTCGTAAGAATCGGCATGTGCCCGCATCCATTTATACATACTCGTTTCTTCTCGTGTGCTAATAGACAACTGATACTTATCACTGTTTTTAATTATTAGCTCTGTTAACGCGTCAACTTTAGAGGATAAGTTTTCTTCCAAAAAAAAGTGATCAATCACATTTATTTTTTCTTTACGAAGCATTTCACTCAGATTAACATGAAAGACCTTTTCCTTTAATTCAGTAGGTGGGATAACTTCTTTCTTTCGATTGTGCAACTTAACAAAATAACAGTAGTAAGGGGCTAAAATACTAAAATAGAAAGTGACATGATATGTCACCGGAGCTTCAGTAGATATCATGGTGAAACCAAAGCCTGGAGTAAGGAAAAAAGGGGTGTTAGAAAAAAAAATCCACTTTTCACCTATTTCCTGCTCTACTCTATGTAAAAAATGAGTGATTCTCTCATCTTTACGCCATTGTTGAATCTGCTTCTGAATTCTTTTAATAGTAGGATAATCATCCCGTACTGGCGTTTCATCAGGGTAATAATTTTTTAAAACTTCTACTATTTTTTCTTCCATAGCTTTTGGGTCTAAAATTTACTCAGATGAAGTAATATTCTCAGCTAAACAAAAGCCTTTGAACATTTTATTTTTAAGGCATCCCTATGGCACAAGCAAGAGGCTTGTACCATAGGGCAAGATGGTTAATCTATTACTCAGCAATTTAATTACTACAATCAGAAAACCAATATTGGAAAAGACTATTTATTTGTTGTGCTTGATTTGACTGAGTTCCTTCTATAGAAAAGGGGGTTGCCTCGTAAAAAGTCCCGCCTGCCTCGTTAAAACCAAAACTGGCTAAATAACTTTTGGCAGCTTGGTTAAGTTGGTTAAGATAAACTGTCAATAAATTAGTCTGTAAAAGGCTTTCATCTGCAAATAAAGCTCCAGAATCTGTTGCTCTTGACATAAGAATTCTCATAGCTTTTTCATCTAAGTAACAATAATCACCTTGCTGGGTAATGCCTCCAAACATAGTTATATCACCATGTGCCAAAGCAAAATTAAAATATAAATTCTTATGAAATTTGTTTTTCGTTAGTACTTGAATATTAAAATTCACTATTGTATTATTATAACCTGCTTTTACATTTGTGGTACCTAAGTTAAAAGTATGCCCTAAACCATTATCAAAAGTAGATTCTGTAGTTGATCTAAATGAACTAGGGCATAAATAGGGTCCAAATCCACCTGATTCACTTGAGGAAGATCCCCCTCCATTGCCGCAGGTAGTGCCAACATATTCCTCACTGATAACTTCACCAGTCGCTGTATTTGTCGTTACGACATACCAATTTGTACATTCATTTATTCTGGCATTTTTTTTATTCAAGGAGTTACTAACTCGTTTTTGTATTTTACACTTCCCACCTTCAAACTTTTTAAATTCTGTAAAATTAAACTTCAAATCAAAGAAATAAATATCTCCACTAAACTCCTTTATTGTATTGCTATAAACATTTTTAAAAAAGGCATCCTTATTATCTATTAAGAACGTCTTATCTTCAGTGCTAATTTGAAATATAACACTACTCAATATTTTACCTTCTTTAGGCTTTGTTGCATAGTTAATTTGAAAGAACTTTAACCGTTTGTGGTCTGGTTAATGTCGAAAACTGATTCAAACACTTGGCCTTGATTCTTACCTCAACTTTCTGGTTGGTGAATTTTC
>JBDHXS010000636.1:0-3920 GCA_039810845.1 Runella sp.
AGACCGTGCCACGGGCGTTTTATTTGCGGTTCAAAAACGTACCGAAAACAACACCGCCGACGACCTCCCCAACCGCGACATCGTCAAAAAATGGTGGGAGTATATGGCCGACATCATGGACACCAACCCCGACAACTCACCCGTGAGTACGTCTATCGAATGTGTCTTTCACATGGATTAATCTTGATTTTTAAACCCTATTTACATGAACACTCCTCAAGAAACGTTTAATCGCCGCGAGTTTATTCAGAAATCTTCGTTGGCAACGGCAGGAATGCTCGCTTCTTCGACCTTGTTTGCCAATGCAACCCCCAACGCCAAACGCAAAGTAGCGATGGTCGGAACGGGCCACCGTGGGACAGGTATGTGGGGAACGCCTGTTGTGAAAGAATTTGGCGACGTCATCGAATTTGTAGGGCTCTGCGACATCAACCCTGGCCGCGCCGAAACCGCCCGCAAAATGCTCAACGTTACTTGCCCACTTTATACTGACTTTGAGAAAATGATGGCCGAAACCAAGCCTGATATTCTCATTGTAACGACGGTCGATGCCACGCACGATAAGTTTATTGTACGGGGGATGGAACTGGGTGCGGATATCGTTACCGAAAAGCCCATGACCACCGACGAAGCCAAGTGTCAGGCCATTTTGGATGCCGAAAAGCGTACGGGTAAAAAAGTGACGGTTACGTTCAATTACCGTTATTCGCCGCACCGCCAAAAAATCTATGAACTCCTTCGTGAAGGCGCCATTGGGACCATTACTTCGGTCGATTTCCACTGGTACTTAGACGTTCGCCACGGGGCAGATTACTTCCGCCGTTGGCATCGCCTCAAAGAAAACAGCGGTTCGTTATGGGTACACAAAGCCAGTCACCATTTCGACTTGCTTAACTGGTGGTTGGAATCGGAGCCTGAGAGCGTTTTTGCCCAAGGTTCTTTGGAACATTATGGTAAAAATGGGGCACTTAGAGGCAACAATTGCCGCAGTTGTGCCCACAAAAACGAGTGTAAGTTTTATTGGGACGTAACCAAAGATAAACGTTTGGTGGATTTGTACGTCAACAACGAAAAGCACGATGGCTACTTACGCGATGGCTGTGTTTTCAAGGAAGACATCAATATTTTTGATAAAATGGCGGCCACCATTCATTATGTCAATGGCGTCAACGTGAGTTATTCACTGACGACTTATTCACCTTACGAGGGCTACCGCATTGCTTTCAACGGGACAAAAGGCCGTTTGGAGGCTTGGATTAAGGAATCGGGCAAAATGACAATTGAACCGTACGATGAATTGATGTTGTCGAAAAACTTTGGCGATGTGGAATACATCAAAATTCCTCAAGCCGAAGGGCACGGTGGCGGCGATGCTCGCTTACGAGATAAGATTTTCCGCAACCCGAATGCGCCAGATACTTACCGCCAGTCGGCAGGTAGCCGCGACGGTACCATGGCGATTTTGGTCGGAATCGGTGCTCGAAAAAGCATTCAAACGGGTCAACCTGTTAAAATTTCAGACCTTACCGACTTGAAGCCTAAAGCAGTAAAGGCGTAGGTTTTAGTTTAGGATTTGAGGTTTCCAGTTTGGGGTTTGCCATTTCTTGGTTTTAAGCCAGTAAATCGGCAGTCCCCAAACTTAGGCAGCTTAAGCCCACTTAAAATTTTTGACAAAAACAACCTTGAAAAATAGCAATTTGAGGCTTCTCCTAATTCCGTAAGAACGTTATCTTAATAGTACAGAGTTCATTACTATTTCGCTTCACTGAGGCTAATAGTTTAAAAAACAACTGACTATGGCATTTTTGTAAAAGCTTCCAGTTTATGCCCTCTTAGGACAAATCCAGCATTTTCTTTTGGAAAAATCGCCGAGCTAAAAGAGTAGTTGTGTACAGGTTTACTTTTTGTCCAATTTTCACCACCATCGTTGGTATAAAGCATCTCCCAATTTGCATCAGGTATGTCGTTAGGGAAAGATTCAATTTGTCGTATTACCATTCCTTCATCTTCTCTCCAGAAATCGAGTATTTCAGTCCACTCACCCCACAGTTTATTCCATTGTAACCCACCGTCGGTTGTTTTATATAAGCCAGAAAAAGACGCTATATAACCTGTTTTTGTACTTATAAACATTACTTGGCGTACATCTTGAATAAAATTAGTTTTATCTAATGGGACAAAACTCCAAGTCAACCCAGCATCGAATGTTCTATAAAGCCCACCAGCAGCCAAGGCAAAGCCCTCTCTCTGATTTATAAACTGTAAATTTTTGACTTTGATAACTGCGGGAATGACTTCCCACGACTGTCCTCCATTCATTGTTCGTACCAAATGCGCCTCTGAAGTCCCATTAATAATAGGGGTCTGACGTATTCCCATGCCCTCATAGGCATTAAAAAAATGAATTTCTGAAAGTACCCCATCCATATTCGCATGAACATATTGCCATGATTGCCCCGCATCAGCACTTTTAAGTAGGCAAAGCTTAGGCGCACATGTATTGGGGCAGCCGCGAATATCATGTATCGCTAAAAAAATATGTTGCTCACCTACCAAAGACACATCCCACAATGATGCGAGCGAAGCATTGGCTTGGGCAGGAGATTTTAAAAAAGTCCAGTTTTTACCTCCATCTTGAGTGGTATAAATATTCCCATAGACTTTTTCGAACAAGTATCCGATGTCTTTATTTGCAAAATCGACTCTATAACTTTTCCCTAGCTCACCTTCAAACACTTGTTGGTAACTCCATCCTGGCATGGTCAGCACAGGGTTTGCTCGGCTTAGAAAGGGTATGTCTTTTTGATGACATCCACTTAAAAGTCCTAAAATAATAGCAATTAAAAATAGGCAGATACGCATATATAACAACGCTTTTTAGTATTTTAACGTACTGATTATAAAAAAAATGCAGGAAACCTTAAACCCAAAACCTCAAACACCTTACTTCCCATTCAACTCCCAATCATAATCCATGTAAGACACAGGCGTACTTTTGTCTATTTTCACCGTCGAATATTTATTCACCCACTCCACTATCGGCATTTTTTTGGTAAAATCGCCACCGTACCACGTCAAAATCTTCGATAATTCTGCTTTGTCTTTGCGGATATTATTTTTAGACTTATCATTCAAGAAGTCTCTTCCTTGTTCATCAAGCTGTTTGTTAAGTTGGTCGGCCGTAAACGCCTCATTACGAAGCGGTGGGCACGATTTGGCTGCACAAACCAAGGCAAAGTGAATACGAGGTTCGTCAAATTTTTTGCGAATAATTCCGTGCTCAATATTATTCAAATCCATTTTCGTTTTACCGATCTTAATAAACTTCACATCCCAGGGTGTATTAACAAAAGGAATCTTGATTTTCGATCCAATGTCTTTGATACTGCTAATACCAGGGTAGTTATCCAAAATCAATTGAATGGTAAACGCATTGTAAGCATTGATCCAATAGGCTAATTGCTCTTCTCTGCTCCACGTTTTTTCGTTGGGAGCACTGGTACTGAGCATATCCAGGTACTTTTTGAGCTCGTCGTAATCCTTTTTGAACGCCGTATAATTGACAAATCCTTTGTCGTTTACGTGTTTTTTGAGAAGTTTGTCCCAAGCAGAGTGGTCCACGGGAGCGGCATCGGAGGTGGGAGTGGCTGTACAGCTACCAAAAAATGCTGTAACAAATAATACAATGAAAGCGAAACTGCGCATAGTTTTAAGTTATTTTTACAATATAAACGTTAATTCTGATTAAAAGAGATTTTCAACCCGCTATTTAGCAATAAATAATTGTGCCAATCGCATGAATCTTGATTTAACACAAAAAACTGCCATCGTTTGCGGCAGCACCCAGGGAATAGGCCGTGCTTCGGCGATTGAATTAGCACTGATGGGAGTCAATGTGACGCTTATGGCACGTGATGAAG
>JBDHXS010000637.1:0-3912 GCA_039810845.1 Runella sp.
GTAGTAAGCTGCTGTTCCGATAGCAGCTGCATTTGTGCCTACGCCTACGCGAGCTTCGTTCATCATCTGAAACATGTACGATAATCCCTTGTGCGGCTCGCCCACGAGGTAGCCCCTACAATCA
Organism: Runella sp.; assembly: GCA_039810845.1. Taxonomy (GTDB): domain Bacteria; phylum Bacteroidota; class Bacteroidia; order Cytophagales; family Spirosomataceae; genus Runella. The sequence goes on from JBDHXS010000637.1 coordinate 125, forward strand.
TCGTTGGAGCCAAACATCAAATGCGCAATCGGCGCACCTTTGTAACCCATTTTGTGATAGACACCAGCGGTTATTACATCGTTATCCGATAATTCGTTATTCGTTACCCGTTTTTGGGGTACTACAAACAACGAAATGCCTTTGGTACCTACGGGACCGCCTTTGATTTTGGCCAACAATAAATGAATTACATTTTCGCAGGCATCGTGGTCTCCGCAGGAAATAAAGATTTTTTGACCTTGAATTTTATAAACGCCTTCTTCTTCGGTTGGTTCGGCAGTGGTCGAAATATCAGACAATGAACTGCCAGCGTTGGGCTCGGTCAGGGCCATTGTCCCCTGCCAACGTCCGTTGTACATGAGCGGTGTGTACGTGTCGATCAATTCCCGGGAACCAAAACTGCGAATCAAATTGGCTGCGCCCGTTGTCAGAAAAGGATACACACTGGCAGAGTAGTTAGCGGCCTGAAAGATAAAAGCCGCCGCATTGTGAACCGTAATGGGCACCTGCTGACCGCCTTCTTCGTAGCTAAATGTAGCGTTGATCCAGCCATCTTCCCCGAACCGTTTGGTGATGGCTTTCATTCCTTCGTGAACCCGAATTTTACCATCCACCAATTGAGGCTCTTTTCGGTCCATTTCGGTCAATAACGGATACAGCATTTTATCGGCAATCTGCTCTGCCGTAGCCAATACCATATCAAATGACTCTCGGTCGTGGTCTTGGTAATAAGCGTACTGCGTGAGTTGCTCCACATTGAGGAGTTCGTATAGATTAAATTGGAGATCGCGTTTGGAGAAATACATGAAGTAACTGGTTAACTGTTATCAGTAAAAGTTGGGAATGGAACAAAAAGCAAAGTTGGTAAGAACACCAACCTTGAGATAGCAGCAATTCGATGCATCACATCATGGAGTTACTTAAAAATCACAGATAAATTATTGGCAGCCTTTACAGGCAGTGACATTTACGTTTATACTCAATTGGTGTAAGCCCCGTTATTCTTTTAAAATGTCCAAAGAAAATTGAGCGATTATTAAACCCACATTCAAAACAAACAGCTTCAGTTGTGGCATTGCTATCTTCGACAAGCATCCTTTGGGCGTGGCTGATGCGGATTTCTATCAAAAAATCATGAAACGTCTTTTTTGTCATCATCTTAAAATACCGACAAAAGGATGTAACACTCAAGTTGGCTACGGAAGCAATCTCTTCCAGAGTTAAATCTTTCTTATAGTTGATCAGGGTATAATTATACACTTTGTTCAGCCGATCTGTTTCCTCCTTGTTGGGATGATATAAGGCATCTTTGGTGGAAATTGGGTACATTTCTTCACTTTCGGTCAATATTCCCAGCATTGTAAGAATAAGTAGTAGCCTTTGCAAACCAGCGGTTTTGGCAGATTTAAGCATCAGGGGAATCAATTGCTCGCACGTATTTCCGGTAATGACCAGCCCGGCTTTTGCCTTATCATATAAATAATGGATGGTGGCGGATTCCGGTTTTTTCAGAAAATCGTGCCCCATAAAGTCAGGAAGAAACTGAACCACAACCGCTTCGGCCGTTATATTGGGGTCTTGCTTGAAGTACTGTTCATTGCAGCGCCACATATGAGGCAGATTTTCGCCTAATAATAGCAACTCACCCGCGTTAAAATTACTGACGTTGTCTCCCACAAACCGTACCCCTTCACCTCTGACAATATAGTGAAGTTCCAGTTCGGGGTGATAGTGCCACACTGTCCCAAAATTAGGCAGGGTGTGGTGACGCGATACGTGAGAACTTAAAATATCTCTTGGGACTAAATAAAATTGAGGTTTCATTTTGGCTGAACAATGATGTTATATTATACCTGCCAACAATTTTACAATAATTATATTTTACCTCAAAATACGACAAAAATCTCTTCACAGGCAGAATTATCTCAATTTATATTGTTTTGGGAGCCTTCAAGTGCCAGCAGCCTGCCTAAATGGTAATTTTATAAAAATCCCCTAAATAGTGATATGATAAATTTGCATACACAGTGGATAATTAATTGAACAGGATTTCATCCGGTTTCCCGGACATTTGCAATCATAATAATGGTTCAAGTCATCCTAACGAAATGAAACTATGATAAACCCTTTAAAATCAAAAGAATGTATTTGGCGTGCTATGAAATTACGGGTATTGCAACTTGCCCTGATTATGGTAATTCTCCCTTCCTTCGGTGCGTTTTCTGGTGCCCCCATCGCAGACCGAATGATTACGGGAATAGTGAAAGATGCAGCAAATGACGCGCCGCTGCCGGGCGTCAATGTGATCATTAAAGGGACACAACGAGGTGCTACCACCGATGCCAACGGTAAATATGAACTCAGCATTCCCGAGCAGGACGTTCAATTAGTCATCAGCTTTGTGGGTTATCTGTCACAAACGATTGACGTTGGCAGCAACTCTACCCTTGATATTACATTGCGCGTAGATCAGAAAGTATTGGATGAAGTGGTCGTAGTGGGATACGGAACGCAATCGAGACGTTATGTGACAGGTGCTGTAACGAAGGTGGACATGAAGCAAACGGAGAACCTGCCTAATACAAACATTACACAATCGTTGCGGGGAAGAGTCGCGGGAGTGCAGTTTACCGATAATGGGCGTCCCGGACAAAACGGCAGCATCTTAGTGCGGGGGCCACGCTCTTTGAGCGGAGGAAATAATCCTCTCATTGTACTGGATGGTATATTTTTTAATGGAAATCTGTCGGACATTAACCCCACCGATATCGAATCCATGGAAGTGCTGAAGGATGCAAGTGCAGCGGCCATTTATGGTTCAAGAGCCGCAAATGGAGTACTGCTTATTACTTCAAAAAAGGGCACAACCGAAAAGCCAACTATTCGGCTCAATATGTTTAGCGGCGTTTCGGATTTCAGTTATAAAGTAAAATTACTGACGCCTGAACGATACGTTCAAAAAATACTTGATTATCGTCAGGTGGCCGGTCTTACCCATGATCCCGCTCAAATCAAATCCTATTTGCAGCCCTCAGAATTAGTGAATTATGAAAAGAGCAAAACCATCGACCCTTGGGATTTAGTGTCACAAAACGCGCGGATTAATTCGTATGATCTGAATATATCAGGCCGCACGAATACGACAAACTACTACGTTTCGACCTCTTTGACCAACGAAAAAGGGCTGATATTCAATGATAACCAAAAACGTTTGTCGTTTCGAACCAATATTGAAAACAACTTAGCAAAGTGGTTGACTATCGGCTTTAATACTACCTATATTCGCCGTGATCTTTCCGGAAGAGAAGCGGATTCGCCCTACAGTGTCAGCCCTTACGGAACGGCTTTTTATGAAGATGGAGAGCCTACGCAATGGCTCGTGCCCGAAGATCAGATTTCTAACAATCCCATTAGAAGTGCTTTATTGACCTCTAATGAAGAAATTTATAATAACCTGTTTGCCAACTTCTATGCCCTTTTCAGTATTCCTCACATTGATGGATTGGTCTATCGAATCAACTATTCACCCAATTACAGATGGCAGCACAATTATAATTTCGTCAGACAGGACAAACATTTTGCTGGCAATACCACCACGGCAAGTAAGTTTAACCGGGAAGATTTTGACTGGGTGCTCGAAAATATACTTACTTATAATCACCGATTCAATGGAAATCACGCGATTGACGCTACGTTATTATACGGTAGAAATCATTTGGGATTTGAATCGACGACGTCCAATGCGTCTCAACTTTCTTCGGATGCATTAGGGTGGAACAACCTGGGGT
>JBDHXS010000638.1:0-3908 GCA_039810845.1 Runella sp.
CGCCTGCAAGCCTAAAGCTAAACCCGAAGAATACAACACCAAAGCCTCTGACCCAGAGCTATATCACAAATCGGTCGAATTGTTAACAGAAGTCATCATCCATGATATTTTCAAACCTCCTGTTGCCAGTCGGATTTATGCTTATTCTAATTTAGCAGGTTATGAAGCAATGGCACCCGGCTTTCCTCAATACCAATCTTTGGGAGGCAAATTGAATGGTTTTGAAGCTCCTGCCCAGCCCGAAGTAGGTAAAGAGTACTGTTTTCCATTGGCCAGTACACGAGCTTTTTTGAAAGTAGCACGTAACCTTACTTTCTCAGCCAGCTTTTTTGACGAATATGAGAAGGAATTCTACAAGAAATACGAGGAAATGGGTATTCCTTCCGACGTAATCGAACGTTCAATGGCTTACGGAGATAGTGTAGCCGCCCACGTTATGCGTTATTCGACCAAAGATAAATACAAACAAACGCGAGGAATTCGTTTTACTGTCACCAATGAGCCAGGCACTTGGGTACCTACCCCTCCCGCTTATGCAGATGCCTGCGAACCCGAATGGCACAAAATTAGGTCTTTGACCTTGGACTCAGCGACTCAGTTCAGTCCGCCGCGCCCCCCAATGTGGACGAAAGAGAAAAATAGTGAGTTTTGGCGCGAAACACGCGAAGTATATGAAGTTGGAAAAAACCTTACCGAAGAACAAAAACGCATCGCTTGGTTTTGGGATGATAATCCTTTTGTCATGAATGTGGTAGGTCATGTTATGTTTGCCAATAAGAAAATGACTCCTGGAGGACATTGGATGGCCATTAATTCTACTATTTGCCGCAACAACAAAGTCTCTTTTGAGAAAAGCATAGAAGGTTATGCCCTTACGTCTATCGCGCTGCTTGATGCCTTTATCGGTTGCTGGGAAGAGAAATACCGTACCCGAAAAGTACGCCCCGAAACCGTCATTAATTCAGACATTGACCCTAAGTGGCAACCGTTTTTACAAACGCCCCCTTTTCCTGAATATACCAGTGGACACAGTACTATCTCAGCTGCTTCGGCAGAAATACTTACATTTGTTCACGGAGATAATATCGCCTTTACGGATTCAACCGAATACAAGCATGGCCATGGGGTGTTGTCTTTCAAATCATTTAGAGAAGCTGCCCAAAGTGTCAATATTAGTCGTTTGTACGGCGGTATTCACTACCGTTCGGGCTGTGACGAAGGAAACAAAGCAGGAACAAAAATTGGCCAACACGTGCTGCAGGTAGCGAAAACAAGAAAATCAGAACTGAGTAGTAAGTAGGCAAGACTCTATTTCTCACTGACTCCTGACCGCCCAAGCGACACCCTCCGTCCTTTTTTATGCTTCAAATCACTCATTTACGAAAATCTTACGGTGGGCATCTGGTACTCCAGGTGCCTTCCCTGTTTTTGTCTGAAGGAATTCACTGGTTTAAAGGCGCCAATGGCTCTGGAAAAACCACGTTTTTTAGGACATTAGCGGGAATGCTACCGTTTGAAGGCGAAATCAAGATGTATGAATGGGACATCAGAAAACACCCCATCGAATACCGACTACACATCAATTATGGCGAAGCTGAGCCTGATTATCCTGAATTTTTGACAGCCAACGATTTGATCCAGTTTGTGGCCCAGGCCAAGAGAGCTACCTCAAACCAAGTTCAAGAGCTGATTCAAATCCTTGGCATTACACCATTTTTGTATCAACCAACGGGAACGTATTCAAGCGGAATGTTAAAAAAAACATCGCTGGTCTTGGCTTTTTTAGGTCAGCCCAAGGTGATAATTTTGGATGAACCACTCATTACGATTGATGATGCCACCGTGCAGCAGGTCTATGAGTTAGTACGTGATTACCATACCCGTGGTGTTACGTTTTTGTTGTCTTCGCATCAGGATTTTAGGTTTGATGCCTTGCCCATCAAGCAGTTATTTGAGGTAAAAGACAAAATGATAACAGAAATTAGCCCCTCAGCTGGCTGATTAAAAAGGAAGCTATGGTTTCGGTTCTTAACATTCTCCGCAAAACGTTGGTTGTCGAGTATTATCGCCTCAATACAGGTTTTCTATTTTTGGTACTAATGTTTGCCTTTGGAATATTACGACCCGAAGACCATATTGCCTTGTCGGCCTATGTATTTACGTCGCCTTTTTTGTTGGTTTTGGTATTTGTCTTTTTTGCTTTATATCATCTCAAAACCGTCTTTTTTATTCGTCAACGGCTTTTGTGGGATTCACACCATTTTTTGTACCACTTGATTTTGATTCCTAAATGGCAACGCTGGGCTGCACTTTTGTATGTTCAGGCGATGTTGTGGCTGCCTGTGGTACTGTATGCTGGATTTGTGGGCTACTACGGATGGAAAATGGGTCAGCAAAATGCCGTTATCGCTACGTTTTGTTATCTTTTGTTGGTACCTCTCACAGGCGTAGCCGCGTACGAATACCGACTTTCCCACCCCAATCCTGATACAAAACTGAGCCTATTAAGCGGCTATTTGAATCGTCGTTTTACCAAATCCTACTGGTCTTATTTTCTCTTGTATTTGTTCAAGGACAATCCTGTTTTACTGTTTTTGACAAAGGGTTTTACCTGTTTTGTCATCTTGGGTGTTTGTAAAATATACCCCACAGACAGCTACGACGAGCGACTATTATCGTTGGGAGCCTTAACAATCGGTCTGGTTCATTCGGTATTGTTACTGCATTTATACGAGTTTGAACACTTACAGTTACCACTGTTACGCAATCTACCACTGACGCTTCTTCAACGCGCGATCCAATACTTCCTGCTCTTTGCGCTTCTACTTCTACCCGAAACCTTATTTTTAGTCCGCTATTTACCCAAAGACGTAAGCTGGCTCTATGGTATCCAACATTGGGGGTTTATGATGGGGCTTTTGTGGCTGATTTTCGGGAGGTTTCTTCAACGGCATTACATCATGGATACCCTTTTACGGCAAGCATTTTACGCTTTTTTCAGCGGATTTTTTCTTGTCATGTTTCGTGTACCAACGGGCATTCTCACCGTTATCACCCTCCTTTTAGGACTGTGGCTCTTTCAACGGTTCTATTATCAGTCTGAATATATTGTTCACGAAGAAGGGTTAAAAATCAGACCAGAAGCGTAGTAGGTTGTGGCTTTTCAACAAAAATAATAGCTTTGCAGCCCAATTAAAATCAAAATCCCCAATGAAACGTACCTTTGGAAGTATTCTTACTGGAATAGGTGTTATTTTTATTCTCTTTGCTTGCATTGCCTTCATGTCTGACAAAGCCGTTGTAGGATTTACACTTACCAAATGGGAAACACTTGTTCCATTTTTAGTGGGTGTCTTATTTCTCTCGGTAGGGGTAAATTTACTGGGAAAAGTAGCCGACTAAAAACATAGGCACGACTTACCGTCGTGCCCTCGTCCATTTTAGCAGATAATTTGGCTTACAGTTTGATTGTTTTTCCCCCGTTGGCCACCGACTTATAGACGGCTTCTACCACGCGAATATCTCGCAGACCTTCTTCACCCGGGGCGATGAGCGATAAGCCTTTCATCAAGGCATCGGTATCATCGTCTAACTGCTTGGCTTGTTGGCTTTGCAACGGGAAATCAATCGGGCCTTGTGGGCTGCTGCCTTTGTTGCCGCTATAACTTGAAAAGGGTTCCATTTTAAACCAACCTTTTTCACAGTTAGCTTGTAGGTAATTCATATTTATACCGAAACTTGTATGACAAGCTGCCAAAGCCCCACTTGGAAATTCAAGTTGAAAGGTAGCTGTTTCTTCCACCTCCTTATAAATATCAGGTCGGGTAGTATGAAACTGTGCCGTTACCGACATCGGTTCTTCGCCCGTAGCAAGGCGTGCTCCTTGTAGAGCATATACACCCATATCG
>JBDHXS010000639.1:0-3907 GCA_039810845.1 Runella sp.
ACCCCAATGCAAGGGGTACGGTACGAATAGACGGAGGAGGAGATGAAAATACTTTGCACGTTTTTCGCCTGACAGTAGAATACTTTGAAACTGAGAATGCCGATGATGTACTAAGTATTTCTTCAAATGGCGGAACTCACAAACAACTTTCTGGCAATGTCAGTACACAAACATTTGACTTATATGTACTTGGCGTAATGTCCATTCATTTTCGTTCAGATAGTGATTCGAATGTCGGAAGAGGGTTTAAGTTACTGATTAAAAAGGTCTATTATTCTTTTCCCATCGCCGATTTCTCCTATCAAGGACCACAGTTTACGTTCAACCCCTATTTTTCCATTCTTAAAATCGGTTACTTCAGCGGGACGGAAACAAGCGGTCTTTTTTCCACTTCCATTGGTTTTAATGTAGCAGCTTCTGGTCAAAAAGCTATTGTGCTTGGTACAGCTGCAAGCGCGAGCGGAGAATATTCTTTGGCATTAGGTAATGGTGCGTCCGCAACAGGAGCCTATTCCAGAGCAATAGGTAGTTCTACTTCCAGTGGTGAAAACTCGACAGCAATTGGAAATTCCAGGGCTTATGGTAATTATGCTACAGCAATAGGGCAATCCGAGGCATCCGGTGATTACGCTATTGCAATAGGACAATCTTGGGCTTCTGGTGATGCATCTGTTGCGATTGGCTATGGTATTTCAACAGATTCAAAACGAGGGGCATTTATAATAGGTGATAGTGATCCCTCTTATGGTGTTGGTCTTTATGATTACCTAAAAGCAGATGCCGAAGACAAGTTTTTTGCTCGGTTTTATAATGGATATTGGCTCAAAACCGGCAAATATACTGGCGTACACATGATACACAATGATAATAGCTGGCGGAGTATCAGTGACAGTACCAAAAAAGAGAATTTTGCCCCCATAGATTTTGAAAGTCTGTTAGTGAAAGCCTCCAAACTTAGGGCTGCTACATGGAACTACAAAGGGCAAGACCCAAAACAGTACCGCCACTACGGCCCTATGGCACAAGAGTTTTATGCCGCCTTCGGGAAAGATAAATATGGTACAATCGGAAACGATACCACCCTTTCTTCTGCTGATATTGACGGTGTCAATTTTGTACTAATCCAAGCCCTTGAAAGGCGTACGAAGGCATTGCAGGAAGAAAATGATTGCCTTAAAAAACAGGTAGAAAGCTTGATGAAAATGACAAAACGAATTGAAAAATTAGAAGCGATGCTCAACAAAGAACAAGATTCTGCCCAAACAGAAAATTAAATACATCGTAAACGTCTTATGACTTCAAGATCATGAAAAAAAAGCTGTTATTCAGTCTATTGGCGGCGGTGGTGCTGTCTTGTCAAAAAGAAGAAACCCCCATTCCTTCCTCCAATACTCCTCCTTCGGTAATAGTAGCGCCATTAGGTACTTGGAAAAACCAAGGAACTTTCCCCAGGGGCTGTATTATGGGCGCTTCTGTCTTAAATTTTGGCAGTAGGGTCTTTATGGTAGGAGGTGGCACTGCCGCGTATGATAAAACATTGAGTAAAACCAATTGGCTTTACTTTAAGCAGGTTTGGCAATTTGACGGACTCAATTGGACCCAAAAGAAAAACTTTTCAGGCAAGTACATTGAAAATGCACTTGGATTTGTAGTTGAAGGAAAAGGTTACATTGTCGGAGGTGCTGGCAGTACTGTTTACAACGAAGTTTGGGAATATACCCCCGAAACCGACAGTTGGGTTCAGAAAAAAAACGCTCCTTTTAGCGGTAAAGCAGGTGGGGTGAGTGCCGTAGTCAATGGCAAATGTTACTTGGGAGTTGGATATAATGAAAAATTAAAAGATGGAACCGACTGGTGGGAATACGACCCCAAAACAGATAATTGGACAGCCAAGGCAGATTTTCCTGGCCCAGCTCGGTGGTCGGCAGTGGCATTTTCGATAAAAGGAAAGGTCTATGCGGGATGGGGTGCTTACGAAGAAACACCTGATAAAACGATGTTTCTAAAAGATTTCTACGTGTTTGACCCTACAACCAACCAATGGCAAAAATTAAAAGATGCTCCCCTCGACAACGAAGGCCGCCAATGGTCGAGTGGTTTTGTACTCAATGATAAAATTTACATAGGTGGAGGTGCCAAAGCTGACCCCTCTCGCCCCGAATACCCTTACACGGTTTCGAGCGAATTTTATGAATACAACCCTGCTACCCAGGAGTGGCGAAGTTTGACTCCCCTTCCTTCGGGCCGTACGGGCCATACCATGTTTTCGATGAGCGGAGTCGGTTTTATGGTGTCTGGCGGTGCCAATGGTTTCAACTCCAAAGAAGAATCCCTCCTAAAAGATGTATGGAATGTTACTTTTTAGTGTTTATCTTCCTCTTAGTACTTATATAACCATCCAAGCCCTATGAAAAACTATTTCCTCTTTTTATGTATTATGTTTACGATACCCATCTTCGGAAAATCACCCTGTTTATTGTTAAACTATTCATCAGACAGCTCTATTGATACTTTTTTTTACCACGACGATGGCCGTTTACATCGGATGGAATCGAAAGTACACCGAGGGCAAAACAAATACGATACCTATACTTACGATTTTTCCTACGGAGTCGCGCATCAAATTACTGAGGCGCGTATAATGCGCAACGGTAATGCCCCTACCCGCGACAACTCCTTTATTGGCGACACCGAAAAGTACCAGTGGGAAAACGGTAAACTCCTCAAAGTAGAGGGTTTTTTCAATGGCAAACGAGCCTATGTCTATTTGCTTAACTACGACATGGTAGGTAATATCTCACAACTTTCCATAGAGCCCTTTGGAAAACCAAAGTTTGTCGGCAAATACGAATATGATGCCCAAAATAACCCCGTCAAAATCAGCTTTACCTATGGAGACAAACTGGTGGAAGTCATTGAGCAAGAGTTTGCCGACCATACCCTCAAAGCCCCCGTTCAATTATTGACCGAGCAAGGATTGCCCTTCCACCCAATGACGGGCGCAGTATGGGAAAAACGCCAAATGACCGCCATGAAAATATTTACTCCCAACGGATTGGGCAAACTTCGACTCACTGAATCCGGAAAACTACTTGATAAAACTACCAACCCCCAAGGCTACGTCACGGCTTCTACCTACCAAAAAAATACCTACAAACACCAACAAAACTTTATCATAACCAACTGCGAATAGATTTTCTGGGCTATTTTGTCCTTGAAAGGCAAAAAACTACGGTAAACCGTTATTTACTCGTATCTAAAAAGCTGCGAACTTTGTAGGGTGAGGCTTCGAGTACTGTCTCTGAGCCACTTAACCTAAACTCCCTACTCCCATGAAACCTCTGTGGTTCTCCTTCGCTCTGTGGTTAATTCTTTTCGCCGCCACCGCTAAAAAAATAGCTCCCCCATCGGGGGCGGGGGGGGCTATCATCGTCGGCATTTCCCACTATAAAGAACTCGACTCCCTCCAATTCGCCCACCGCGACGCGGCAGCCTTTGCGCAGTTCCTCAAAAACCAAAACGTCCCCGATGATAACATCAAACTATTCATCAATCAAGACGCCACCCGCTTCAACATCGTGGACGAAATCTACAATCTCACCCAAAAACTCCAAAAAGGCGACAAGTTCTTCTTCTACTTCACTGGCCACGGCGACTTGGAAGCCAAAATCGGCTACGAAAACTCATTGTTGCTCCTGCATGGATGTGGCGCAAAAAACTACTTCCAAGGGACAGAATACCTCCAACTCTCCGAGTTACGCACTTGGTTTGGTGAGTTGAGCAAAAAAGGGGTAGAAGTCATCTTCATTGCCGATGCCTGCCATTCGGGTGGATTAATCGGTGGAAAAGAAGGATTGGACAAAACTCAACGTGCTTTGCAAGAATCTTGGCAAGGCATCACCAAAAT
>JBDHXS010000640.1:0-3889 GCA_039810845.1 Runella sp.
GACATATCGGAGCTAAACTCGAAACCCTTGATGAAGAGCAAGCTGCCTATATTGGGGTGACGGTAGAAGGACCGTTCAAGTCAGAGTTGTACCGTTATTAATAGAAGTGAGTAGCGAGGAGTGAAATCAAAATAATTAAGGCTGTCGCAAGCATTGCGGTAGCCTTAATTATTTACTGGCAAGTTCGTATAAATTTACGTGCGTTGGTTTCACCTTCTTTTCCTACTATTATGGTGAGAACTAGCTCGGTAGTTGTTAATTTTGGTACGCCTACTTTTTTGTACCATAAACCTCCACCTAAAATCTGCTCATTGAGCGTAATCTCTTTGCCATCAAATGTATAAGTGGTCGCTAATTGAACTGGTGCACTCGCCACTAAACCATTCCCAATACCAGGAGTGTTGTTAGTAACTTTCAATTTACCATCAGCAGTAAATTCGACAGTATAAGAGTTTTCACTGGCTTTTTTCCAAGAAGAATCTGAAATGACGGGGCAGCATCCACCATAATACCGAAACTCTGTCATGTTCCATTTGCCAACCAAAGTAGGTTGGTCGGAAGCGCAACCTTGAGGGCTCATGGCATCCGAAGCAGATTTACATCGAATACCTACCAACGCTATCAAACCAAATAAAAAAACTTTTTTCATGGATGTCATTTTTCTTTATCAATAAAACAGTTCAATACTGCATTTCTGATACTATGACGCATGACTTTGGTAAAAGGTTGGAAATAATCCACTACTCTACAATCCATTTATTCTGGGAATTGTATTTTGCCTCCAATACAATTTTGTAGAATTTTGAAGGTATTTTTGAAATATCAATCGTTGTTTTTTCATCTATTACGGGTACTTCACTCATCAACAAATAAAGGTCTTTGTCACCTTGCTCAAAGTTGTTGGTGGTTGATAACCAAACTTTTACCGCTCCTTCTTTTTCCAACCCCTTCCAAGTTACCTCAATGTTATTTGCCTCTTTTTTAACATTTGAATGAATGAGTGAAAGCTTTCCTGTTAAGCGCGTTCCATCTATCTCAAACGACTGCTCTTTAGGGATGGAAATTTGTAGATGTTGTGCTATGGTTGGCATAATGTCCACCACAGCAGGTAAAGTCTCAACGCCTGTTTTTCCCAAAAAATAATTATTTAAAGCTTTGGCATTGGTTACAATCCAAGTACTCCGCTCGCGATCTGACTGTCCACCGTGGTTTTTTCCGCTCGTTACGTCGCGTCCATGATCGGTTGTAATAAATACTTGCCAATCTTCCCCAAAGTTTTTTTGGCGGTACTGCACTGCATTCCACAGGCGCCCCATTTGATTGTCCATCAATTGAACTGCTTTGGTAAACTGCTCACTATCACCGTATTTGTGCCCCATGTCATCGGTATATTCCAAATATACCCATGACAAGTCGGGGCTTTCGTTTTGGATATATTGAGCGGCTTCATCTACTACTTTTTCGTCAATCTGACGAATATAGTTGGCCTCCTTATCATGGGGGAAGTGTAACGTATCCAACTCAAAACCATCGAAAAAATAATCTACTTTCAAGTGGTTAGTTTGAGGTAGTCCATCTCCAAGTAGCTTGGTGCGGTTGTCGAGCCAAGTCGAAAAAATAGCACTCTTTTTCTGGGGATATTGCGCTTCAAAAAAACGAAAAATGGTCCAATAGTGATAGTTTGGATCTTTGATATTATTGTCCCAAACATTGTGTTTATTGACCCAAGTACCTGTCAAGAGGCTATTGTAGCCTACTGCCGAAATAGTAGGTGTTTGCGAGTAGGTATTTTTCTTACCACCTACATAGGCGCGGGTATAGCCTCCTTCTTTCGCAATTGCGTTTAAATTTGGAAGGCCAAGTTTTTCGATGACATCAGAAGCAATACCATCTACAATCACAAACAGCGCTTTTCGTTTGTCAGATTGAGCCTGGCTTTCTTCAGACCAACTTAACGGCAAAAAAAATAGTAATTTTAGGTACTTATTCATTGGAGTTATGCCTCAGATTCCAAAAGCGTTTCAGAAGTTTCAACCGACGGAGTTTCTTCTAATGTGGGTTGTACAAAGAGTTGCGTTTTCATCACCTCTTCCAAAGTTACCTCAAAGAAACGTTCATGGATATTGAAAGGCTCACAATTTTCGTCCAATGTACACTTTACATAATTCCCGTCTTCCAATAACTCATAAGAATTGACATTGTCACGAAGATTATAATCTAAAATATGAATAGCCTGTTGCTTCACACGCGGATTGACAAAGGCAAACATAGATTCAATCCGGCGGTCAAAGGAGCGCACCATGACATCGGCACTTCCACCATAAACTTTCGGATTGCCGTTGTTGTGGAAATAAAATATCCGTGTATGCTCTAAGAAATCCCCTACAATAGAGCGTACCGTTATGTTTTCACTCAACCCCTTACGACCTGGGCGCAAACAGCATATCCCCCTCACTATCAACTTAATAGGTACTCCTGCTTGCGATGCTTTGTAGAGTTCTTCGATGGTACTTTTATCTTCTAAAGAGTTGATTTTGATACAGATTCCGCTTGCTAAGCCTTGCTTTGCATTTTCCGCTTCTTGTTGAATCAGTTTAATAATTTGCTTACGCATATCGCGCGGAGCAGTAATCAAATACTGGTAGTCATTGGGAAGGGAATGTCCCGTAATAACGTTGAAAAACTCTGTAATATCGCGGTTATATACTTCGTCGCAGGTCAACAAACCAATATCTGTGTATAATTTGGCCGTTTCTTCGTTGTAGTTCCCACTGGCCAAATGAGAATAACTGACCACACCATGATCTTCGGCCCGAACAATCTGTAGGAGTTTGGTGTGGGTTTTGAAGCGACTAATGCCATAAATTACAAAACATCCTGCTTTTTGAAGTCGTTGCGCTTCACGAATATTGTTTTCTTCATCAAAACGGGCTTTTACTTCAAACAGTACAGAGATGTGTTTACCATTTTCGGCTGCTTTGAGCAAGGCCGCTGTAATACGCGATTTTTTTGCTAAACGATAGATAGTTAGTTTTATAGCCAACACATTAGGGTCTTCGGCAGAGTCTTCTAAGAGTTGTAGAACGGGTTCAAAGTTGTTATAAGGATGATGCAACATGACATCTCCTTCTTTGATTGTTTCAAAAATATCTTCCGTGATTTGCCCTTGGGTCAATCCCAGTGGCGGTACGGGAGCTGGAGGTGCAGGAGCCAATTCGGCAAATTCGGGATGCTTAATGATTTGCCACAAACAGGTAAAGTCGAGTAAGTGTGCACACGTAAAAACGTTGTAATCATCTATTTCCCACCGCTTTTTAAGCAAATTAAGCAACCATTCCGACACCCCAGGCTCTATTTCCATCCGAACTACCCGTCCAAGGCGGCGCGTCTTAAGTTTTTGTTTTACTTCGTCCAAGAAATCTGTTTCTACATCATCGTTTTCCTCAATAGAGAAATCTCCATTACGAACAATTCTGAACAAGTGCATGTCAAGAATCTCCACATTGCGGTAAAGCTTCCTTAATTCATGACGAATAATCTCTTCAATCGGAATAAAAAGAATAGCTCCGTCTTTGCGTTCTATGGTATAAAACCGCCGTAAGTTGGCTGGAATTTGAACAAAAGATATTTTGCGATTTTCTTCTTCTACTTTACTGTTTTCATTCGTGTTGGTTACTACCGCAAAAATCAGCGTTTTAGCCAGCAACACTGGGAATGTATGGGTATAGTCAAACAGCATAGGAGTTAGCATCGGATAAATAGTACGGTCGAAGTACTTACCCACTTCTTCGCGTTCAGTTTCTTCCAAATCATCCCAGTGTCCTATCGAAGATTATGCTTTGCAAACACCGGCATGAGCTCATTTTCAAAAACATAATCTTGCTCTTGC
>JBDHXS010000641.1:0-3883 GCA_039810845.1 Runella sp.
CAACATCGTAGCGCAAGATATTGGTCGCGTATTACTGAATTTAATCAATAATGCATTTTATGCTATTCGTACTGTTCAGAAACCCAAGGTGATTGTAAAAGTTGAAAAACTTGATAACCAAATCATCATCAAAGTAACTGACAACGGAACTGGAATGTCGGATGAAGTAAAAGCCAAAATCTTCCAGCCCTTTTTCACCACCAAGCCCACGGGCGAAGGCACAGGCTTGGGGCTGAGTTTGGCGTATGACATCATCACCAAAGGACATGGCGGGACAATTGGCGTGGAAAGCACGGAAGGCATCGGTTCGGAATTTACCATCACGCTCCATGTTTAAACCTATCTTTAATCATAAATTCTACGCATGAAAATGCGAAGTGTTTTTTCTCCATAATGTTTACTTTTACGATCATGCGAACTAACCTTTTACTACTCCTTTTAGCTTTTTATTTCACAGGTTTTGCCCAAAACTCCGTTGAAAAATACGAAACAGACCCCGCTTCTGTTGAGCAAGCAGGTGTACCCAAAGGCGAAATCTTAAAGTTCTCTTTTGAAAACTCTAAGATTTTCCCTGGTACTTGGCGAGAGGTGTCTGTATATATACCCGCTCAGTATAAAGGAGATAAGCCCGCTTGCGTTTATGTCAATCAAGACGGTATTCAGTGGAAAGCCCCCATCGTTTTTGATAATTTAATCCATAAAAATGAAATGCCTGTAACGATTGGTATTTTCATTACCCCTGGACGTGTACGCGCAAGCGATACCACAGCGGCTTTGGATAGATTTAACCGTAGTTTTGAATACGATGGTTTGGGCGATAATTATGTGCGTTTTTTATTAGAAGAAATTTTTCCCGAAATAGAGAAAAAGAAAGCAAGCGGTGAGCGCCCTATTATTTTATCAAAAAATGGCAATGATAGGGCAATTGGCGGGGCAAGTAGTGGGGCAGTGTGTGCATTTACGGCAGCATGGGAACGTCCCGATGCTTTCTCAAAGGTTTTTAGTGCCATTGGTACGTATGTAGGCTTGCGTGGGGCAGATAGATATCCGTCTTTGATTCGCAAATATGAACCCAAACCTATCCGTATTTTTTTGCAAGACGGCACCAATGACCTCAATATTTACGCGGGTGATTGGTGGAAAGCCAATGAAACCATGGAGCGTGCCTTGCAATTTTCAGGCTATGAAGTCAATCATGTATGGGGAGAAGGAGCGCATAACGGGCAGCACGGTACTGCCATTTTTCCCCAAGCCATGCGTTGGTTATGGAAAGATTACCCGAAGCCTGTCGGGAAAGCGGCAACGAAAAATCCATTTTTAAACGATATTCTGACAGACAACAGCGATTGGGAATTGGTAGGCGAAGGTTATACGTTTACGGAAGGGGTTGTGGCAAACCAAGCGGGAGAAGTATTTTTTCAGGATATTCTCAAATCAAAAACGCATAAAGTGGGGTTGGATGGCAAGGTTACGGAGTATATCACTGATGCAAAATGTGCGAGTGGGACGAGTTTTGCTTCCAACGGTGATATGGTGACGATTACGAGCGGCTGGGGCTGCCCCACAAGGCAGGTGATTAAATATGATACACAACTGAAAACTACTATTGTAGCGGATAGCTTGGGGGGAAACGACATAGTTGTAGCCAAAAACGGCAATATTTACCTCACACAGCCCGATGGTCGAGAAAAACCAAGTAAAATTTACTTACTCAAACCCAATGGCGGACGTACCGTAGTGGATGAAGGCATCAAATTTGCCAACGGCTTGTGCCTTTCGCCCGATCAAACACAGCTATATGTAACCGAATCAACCTCTCATTGGGTGTGGGTGTATCAAATTCAAAAAGACGGCACTTTGGCGCACAAACAAAAATTTGGCTGGCTGCATATGCGGGATGTGGATGAAAATGCGTGGTCAGACGGCATAAAATGCGACAGAGAAGGACGTATTTACGTAGCTACTTTGGCAGGCGTTCAAATACTCGATCAATTGGGTCGCGTCAATGCTATTTTGCCCGTCCCTAAAACAAAAGGACAAGTATCTAATCTCTGTTTTGGAGGAAAGGACTTTGATACTTTGTACATTACTTGCGTGGACAAGGTTTTTAAGCGAAAAGTGCGAGTAAAGGGGGCAAATACGTTTGAAGTACCGCTGAAGCCAAAACCTTCGAGATTGTAATTCCCCCGAATAATTATCAACCCAAAACACCACTCAGCCCCAAACCAGTGACTTAGTTCCTGGATTTGGGGCTGAATTTGGCTTATTAAATTATGGTGAAAAGCTTGACATAAACAAGCAGGTAGCCTAAATATTGTCTAATATCCGCTTCAATACCGCCTGTGCCGACCACAGGCGATTGCCCGCTTGCTCTATCACAACCGACTGCGGGCCATCAATCACCTCGTCGGTTACTTTCATGTTGCGTCTTACGGGCAAGCAGTGCATGAATTTGCCGTTGTTGGTCAAGTCCATTTTTTGTTGCGTAATCATCCAAGACGGGTCTTTGGTCAAAATTTGACCGTACTGTTCATACGAAGACCAGTTTTTAGCATAGATAAAATCCGCGCCCGCGAAAGCTTCGTCTTGATTATAAATCACTTTAGCATTGCCTAAGTAGTCAGGATTGAGGTCATAACCTTCGGGGTGAGTTACGACAAACTCTACATCGCGGCGGGTCATCCATTCACAAAACGAATTGGCCACAGCTTGCGGCAGAGCCTTAAAATGAGGGACCCACGTCAGTACTACTTTGGGGCGAGCCGTGGTTTTGTATTCTTCTATCGTAATGCAGTCGGCCAAAGATTGCAGCGGATGGCGCGTTGCTGATTCCAAATTCACAATGGGTACGCCCGCGTATTTTTTAAATTGATTCATAACGACTTCGGCGTAGTCTTTGTCGCGGTCTTGCAATCCTGCAAACGCCCGCACGGCCAGTATGTCGCAGTATTTCCCCATTACAGCCGCCGCTTCTTTGACGTGCTCGGCATTGCCGCCGTCCATTACTACTCCCTCTTCCAATTCCAACCCCCAACTATCTTGCCCTACGGTCATCACCATGGTATTCATACCAAGGTTTTGGGCGGCGCGTTGGGTACTCAAACGTGTGCGCAAACTTTGATTAAAAAACAACAAGCCAATGGTCTTGTTTTGTCCTAAATGACTGTGTGCAAAAGGAGATTGTTTGTGTTGAAGACCTTCTTGTACAAGGGCATCAATGTCGGTTACGTCGTGGACAGAAAGGAAGTGATTCATTTTTGATAAGCCAAGGTGGTGGTAATACGGGGTTAAAATTGCAAAATAACGCTAACATTGGCTTCTTTTGAGAAAATACCCATAAAAAAAGCCAATATAAAAGTCAAAATAACTTTCATGTTGGCTTTACAAATAAAAATAACTTTATGGCTTGCGAGAGAGTTGATTAAATTCCTACTGCTTTTTTAAACTCTTCATCGGTTGGTTTTATTTTAGACGCAAAGAAATCCGTAAGTTTTCCATTCTCATCCACTACATACTTGCAAAAGTTCCAAGTAGGTGCTTTGTCGTTCCAGCCATTGAGGTTTTTATCCGAAAGCCACTTAAATAACGGATGTTGGTTTTCGCCCACTACATCAATTTTAGAGAACATCTGAAACGTAACTCCGTAATTTTTTTGGCAAAAGGTAGCAATTTCTGAGTTAGAACCCGACTCTTGTGAGCCAAAGTTGTTGGCAGGAAAGCCCAATACCACGATTTTGTTGCCATATTGCTCATGGAATTTTTGCCAATCGGCATATTGAGGTGTATATCCGCAGGCTGAAGCCACGTTAAGAAGCACAATTTTTTTGCCTTTGTACTTGCTCAACGAAATCTCTTCATTACCCATAAGCGCTTTCATTTTGTA
>JBDHXS010000642.1:0-3873 GCA_039810845.1 Runella sp.
ATAGCCACCTGTGGCAACTTCCGCTGACCTTGGCTCAAAGCCTAAACTTGGCTGCCCCCATGCTTTATCAAAATTGGCTCACGTTTGATGATGTAAATAACCTTTTACACCTTGCTGGTTTTGAAACGATTCGAGCGTCTAATGAGATCATCTGGCCTTTACCACTCGGCGGGCCTGGCAATCGTTACTTAGTGCGCCTTTGGCCATTTCGCGAACTGGCTCTCTCAAACTTCGTGATTGCACGTCCTTCTGCACAACCCACACAAAAACCAAGTGTTTCTGTCGTCGTTGCTGCCCGCAATGAGGAGGGGAATATCAAAAATATCTTTGACCGGGTTCCACAAATGGGTTCAAAAACCGAGCTGATCTTTGTAGAGGGCCATTCTCGCGATAAGACTTACGAGACCATTGAAAAAGAAATGGCGCTTCACTCCGAGACCTCAAGCCTGCTTTTCCGCCAACCCGGCATTGGCAAAGCCGACGCCATTCGTCTCGGCTTTGAGAAAGCCAGCGGCGATATTCTTATGATCCTTGACGCTGATTTGACCGTCCCCCCAGAAGATTTGCCTCGCTTCTATGAAGCCATTGTATCAGGTAAAGGTGAGTTCATCAATGGCGTTCGGCTTGTATATCCCATGGAAAAAGAAGCCATGCGCACCTTAAACTTCCTTGGCAATAAATTTTTCAGTCTTGCATTTTCATGGTTGCTTGGGCAGTCTATTAAGGATACACTTTGTGGCACCAAAGTCATGTGGCGCAAAGATTATGAAGAAATCGCTGCCAACCGATCTTATTTTGGCGATTTCGATCCCTTTGGCGACTTTGACTTGATCTTTGGCGCCGCAAAACTCAATCTCAAAATTGTGGATATGCCCATCCGTTATCGTGAGCGCACATATGGCACAACGAATATCTCCCGTTGGAAACATGGTATTTTATTATTTAGAATGGTTGCATTCGCCGCTCGTCGAATTAAATTCGTATAAAACAGGAATCTCATTATGAGCACTGAACTTCAATTACTACCATATAAAGAATACAGAGGGGTCGAAAAAATTTACTCCGTTATTTTTTATTATTTACCAATTTTTGGCAAAATGTACCGAAAACGAGTAGAACTTTGTCTCGATCAATGCAAAGGCGGTGAAAACATCCTAGAAGTAGGTTTTGGGAGTGGATTAACCTTTCTAAATCTCAATAAAAAATACAAAAAAATTTACGGCATAGATTTAACTTGTGATGTCACAGTCGTCAACAATGTTTTTGAGTCTCATAAAATTCATCCCGACCTTCGCAATGGGAATGTCCTCTCAATGCCATACGAAGACAACAAGTTTGATACCGTTTTGCTTATTAGTATTCTAGAACATCTCAAACCAGTCGAACTTGCACAAGCATTCCAGGAGATCAAGCGTGTACTTAAGCCGGGTGGGCAGGTAGTTTACGGAGTACCAGTTGAACGTCCCTTTATGGTATTTATGTTCCGTCTATTAGGGTATAACATTCGCGAACATCACTTTTCCACTGAAATTGAAGTCTGTGAAGCAGCAGAAAAAGTCCTTAAAAAAGAGCATGCCCATACCATGAAAGCTTATCCAGCGCTATTTGGTGATGTTTATCAAATTGGGCACTTCACTAAGGTCAATTAAGTATGGGGATCGAGCGACATAAAGATCTAATTGATATAAATCAGGAACTTTGGCATCAAAAGCCCATATTACGAACAGTTTACACTGACCTCTACCGTACCATGCAAGGCTATCTTAGCCATGTGCCAGGCAAAAATTTAGAACTTGGGTCTGGTATGGGCACAATTCATGAAGTTATGCCAGATTGTCTGCGAACAGACCTTTTTCACTATCCCTGGTTAGACTCAGTGGAAAACGCCTATTGCCTTTCTTTTGAAAACGCCTCAATATCCAACCTGCTCATGGTGGATGTTTTTCATCATTTGCGCTACCCAGGGAATGCACTACAAGAATTCTTTCGCGTACTTGCCCCAGGTGGACGACTTATTCTCATGGAACCTGGTTTGGGTTTAATGGGAAGGATTATTTACGAATGGATGCATGTTGAACCCGTAGGAAAAGCCCATGACATAACCTGGTTTGCGCCAGAAGGCTGGTCACCTCATGAAATGGACTATTATGCTGCTCAAGGTAATGCTACTTGGATATTTACAAAGAATTTATTCTCTACTCAACTCAATCAATGGAATACAATTGAAATTAAAAAAATTCCAGCACTAGCGTATGCCGCATCAGGTGGATACTCTGGACCACAGTTGTACCCCTCAGCAACATATCCATTAATCAAATCTTTTGAAAAGTTTTTAGGCTTTTTCCCCTCGATATTCACAACTCGATTATTAATTGTTTTAGAAAAGAAATCCTGAGTGTAGTTCAGGATTTCTTTTTATTATTCACGTACTCGCTCATAAATATGAATTTCTGGATTAACCGCCGTTAGATGAACTTTTGGCAAATATGGTGGGAGTTCATAACTAAAGCTTTTGAGCAAACGATATGTATCAACCTTATTATCAAGCAGGCTCAGAAAGAACTTACACTCCACAGGAGTTGTTGCACAAATCGTGTCTGTATAAAAACGATCATAAGTAAAACTATCAATCACAAAATAATCTGTGTCGCGTTCCAAAAGCCCTTGCTCTCCAAGATTATATTCATAGCGTCCACCTGTAGGAACAGTATCTCCCTCCCACTCCACAAAATAAATGGGGTAATTATGTGCTCGCATAAAACGCCTTCTTTCAATATAGGGAGGATAAAGCGTATATTCTATACTTTTCTGATACCCACGAAACGATGCAATATATTCTGTTGCTGGTATACGAGCATCATGCAAGAATAAAAGAGCAATACTTACTAACCGAAGTGCGGAATAGGTAACGCCAATTGCCAAGACAGCTATAAGAAAAGGTTGTACCCAAGTGTAAAAACCATACTTTTTAGCAAGACTGGTTAAGTCTCCAACAAAAAATGCACTCATAATAGCAAGGAAAGGTATAAAAGGAATGAAATAACGCCCAATATAATTAATAGAGATCAAAAAGGGCAAATCGAAAATCAATACAGTTAGAAGAAAGGCTCCTATAGCTGAACCTTGTACATTCTGAAATGAAGTTATCCCAAACTTCCACAATAGCCATCGTATGGCAAACCAGACAAACCCTGCCAGGAACATGTAATAGCAAAAAACACCCACAGCATCTTTAAAAATGGGCCATTGACCATATAAGCCATAAGAAGTACCAGAATTAAATCCATAGTTGGTCAAATTCTGCAGAGCCGGAATAACCTTTGAAAAATAATCAATTGGAGTTATGAAAGCTTGAGGTGTTCCAAGTCCATAACCTACATATGCAACAAGCCCTCCGGCAATCAGCTTTGTCGCCATAGACAACCAAGTTTTACGAATATCAGACCAACCAGTTGAAATAAATACAATGATCGGCAAAATAATCAAGCTACCACCGGTATACTTGCAGGATGCGGCAAGCCCAATCATAAAAAAAGATATATAAAGCCAGCTTAACTGCATTGAACGTTGATATTTGACAATAAAAAACACGCTCAAAATGGTGAAAAACTGTAAATATAGGTCATTATGAGCAAATCGTCCATTTTCAACTGCAATACCACCTACTACATATAACAACCCTGCTAACGTTGCAGTCCGTTTATTGGCACCAATCATACGTGCAAGGTAGTAAATCAAAACGCCAGCCAATGCCCCCAGAAACGCAGAAAACGACCGCGCAGCCACAATAAACGCATAAGTCGAACGTCCCAATCCGTAAGTCACATATCCAATTGCATACATCACATACTTCGGTAAAGATGGATAGTTGTA
>JBDHXS010000643.1:0-3867 GCA_039810845.1 Runella sp.
AGATAGAAGTATCAAAGATCATGGGTTTCTATCGTTCGCATTTCTTCTAAATTTCCATCCCATACTATTTTGCCTCTCATTTGTCGAAGTTCTTCCCGAAGCGATTTTTTGATTAACTCTTTTAACGCGGTTTCAATTACTTGCTTTTTGGTGGCTATTTTTGTGAGACGTAATGCTTCAGTCATCAAATTGTCGTCTATTTCAACATTTGTTCTCATAAGTTGGAAGATAGTTATACACAAAAATAAGATTTTTTATACACAAAATAACAGCCTCGCCACAAATTCCCTAATTTTGCCGTCCATTAACGAAGAATCCAATTAACTGATAACGAATAAAGTCCCCATGAGCCAAGCTCCAGCAACTTCCTTACAAGACATCGTATCGCACGCCAAAGAATACGGATTTGTATTTCCTTCTTCTGAAATCTATGATGGTTTACAAGCAGTTTATGACTACGGTCAAAACGGGGTAGAGCTGAAAAACAACCTCAAAAACATGTGGTGGAAAGCCATGACGCAGCTCAACGACAACATCGTTGGGATTGACGCGGCTATTTTCATGCACCCGCTCACGTGGAAGGCATCGGGTCACGTGGATGGCTTCAACGACCCCATGATTGATAACAAAGATTCAAAGAAGCGTTATCGTGCCGACCAACTTCTCGAAGGAAAAGCCGAGCAGTATGCCGCTGAGGGTCAGACCGAAAAAGCACAGGAGTTGTTGAACGAAATGGGACGTTTGTTGGGTGACAATAACCTTGAGGCGGTGCGTGAATTAATCATTGCCGAAGGGATTAAATGTCCTATCTCGGGTACGTCCAACTGGACAGAAGTACGTCAGTTTAACCTCATGTTCAGTACGCAAGTGGGTTCGGTGGCCGAAGATTCCAACTTGATTTATTTACGCCCCGAAACAGCTCAAGGGATTTTTGTGAACTTCTTGAACGTACAGAAATCGGGTCGGATGAAGATTCCGTTTGGAATTGCCCAAATCGGGAAAGCGTTCCGCAACGAGATTGTGGCGCGTCAGTTCACGTTCCGTATGCGGGAGTTTGAACAAATGGAAATGCAGTTTTTTGTACGTCCTGGCACCGAAATGGCGTGGTACGAACAATGGCGCGATACTCGTTTGAAGTTTCACCAAGCGGTGGGTCTTCCTACGGAAAAATTGAAATTCCACATTCACGAAAAATTGGCGCACTATGCCAATGCCGCCGTGGATATTGAATATCAGTTCCCGTTTGGTTTCCGCGAAATTGAGGGGATCCACTCTCGTACGGATTTCGACTTGAAAAACCACCAAGAGCTTTCGAAGAAAAAGCAACAGTATTTCGACAACGACCTCGACGAAAACGGTAAGCCTTTCGGAAACTACATTCCGTACGTGGTAGAAACGTCGGTGGGAGCAGACCGTTTGTTTTTGGCGGTGTTCTGCAATGCCTTTACAAAAGAAATGGTGGGCGAAGGCGAAAACCAAAAAGAGCGTACGGTGTTGAAATTGCACCCTGCGTTGGCGCCTTTCAAAGCGGCGATTTTCCCATTGGTGAA
Source organism: Runella sp. (assembly GCA_039810845.1). Classification (GTDB taxonomy): domain Bacteria; phylum Bacteroidota; class Bacteroidia; order Cytophagales; family Spirosomataceae; genus Runella. The sequence continues at coordinate 1,551 of JBDHXS010000643.1, forward strand.
AAAAGACGGTTTGCCAGAAAAAGCCCGCGAAATCGAAAAAGCGTTGAAAACCGAATTCCGCGTGTTTTACGAAGAGCGCGATGCAATCGGTAAGCGCTATACGCGCCAAGACCTTATCGGAACACCGTTCTGTATTGCGGTTGATTACCAAACGTTGGAAGACAACACCGTGACGATTCGTCACCGCGATAGCATGGAGCAAGAGCGCGTACACATTAGCGAACTCAAAGCGAAGATTGGCTACGCCGTATCGGAACAGCGCATTTTGGAAGCGATTTAATTGCCGTGGCGTCGGAGACGCTAACCCATAAACGTTCCCGAATCGTAGTTCGGGAACAGCTACGAGCCTTTGTCAAAGTTGTTAAACTTTGGCAAAGGCTTTTTTATTAGGTTAAACGCTTTAAAAACAAAATAGCATCAGAGAGGCGAAATTTTGGTAGAAAAGGGAAAACAAAGGCCGTGGAGGGATTATTCCAACCAAAAGGGTTTGAGCCAAGCGACTGCAGGGTCTAAAATAGCTTATTGGGAATCATAAAAGGCCGCTACATTGGCACTTGCCGTGTTGCAAACACGTTGATTATTGAGAGCAGGAGTATCGCCTGTCGAACGCCGCCCAGAGGGCTTTTAATAGTCGTCACTCGGCTTGAGCCGAGCGACTGCGGGAACATTGAGAGGCTGGACTTAAAAGTTAAATACTGATTTACGGACACTTTGAAATTGCTCTAATACCCCGTCGAAAATGAATTTGAAGACCCTTTGAATATTTCCAAAAGAGGTAGGTTTCAGCCACGAAAGAGGTAGGTTTTGAAAAATATACTGGTTTAAACTTGTTAGAATTGTCGTTTAGCGAAAAACTGAATTTTAAACTACATAGATTTCAAATCAAAATACATTAACCTTGTATCGTAGCCTTCATCGGAATTTGAAATAAAGTTAAATCCATTTTTTTTATAAAAGTTGAAAACATGTTTGTATGAATCAACTGTTAAAAATCTCCCCCCTCCAAGCATCTTTTTTTTTATCATCATTTTGATGTAGTTCATCAAATAAGTGCCTATACCAAAATTATGATATTCTTTTTTTACACCAATGTATCCTATTTTTATTGCCGAGAAATAAATGAAACCTGACCCATTAGGAAAATGTTCAGTAACAAAGCTTCTCCAGCATTTTTTATTCCCAATGTCTTCAAATGTTATTTTATCGTTTGAAAGAGTAAAAAATGCCACTATTTCATTATTTGATTTGACTAAATATAATACGGTTTGTAAATTTTCATGTTGACTAATGGCTTCTTTATGAAAATATTCATCTACTTCATCAAAACCTGTTTTAAAGTTATGATAATTTTCTTTTTTTGATGGTTTCTTTATTTCTAATTTTATCAGTTTTTCCACATGAAGAATCATCATTTACAACCAAAAGAATTGAGATGGCTGGTTTTAAAGTTAAATTATTGATTTACAGTTACTTGCCTTTTCTTAATTCGGGAGTTGGACTCCAAGAATAGTTAAGTACCAATTCATTTATGTTGTCCCACAGACAACACGCACTCGATGATGGTAAAACTAAGATGTTTATTGCTGAAAACCAAATTTGCACGCCAATTTTTGCTCTGGGTCACTGTCCCCTATAAAATTTGAAGACACCTTGAAATCGCTCTAATATCCAGTCGAAAGTTAGGTGGAAGTCCCCTTGTATTAGTCCAAAAGTGTTTGCCGTCCACTAAAATGCCTCAAATTGAAGGAAAATCAAATCAAGAAGAGCATCTTGTCGCCCTTGATTTACGAAAAATTGTTATTCTGTAAATATTTAAAAATTCTATCATAATAGTTTTCACCATTTCCGAATTTTATACCACATTCAAAATTGTTCTCTTTACACTCAATGATTTTTGAGTATTGTTTTAAATAAAGTAGATTGGTTAAATAGCTATATCCTCTACCCAAGACAAACGGTTCACCATAATTATTATTTATGTAGTTTAAGTATGTTTCAGTATTAGTGAATCTTTCAGCAATTTCTTCTACTTTGTTATTCAATGTCATAAATAACTCAATAATATTATTTTCGTTATTTGTTAAATCCTCAAAAACATAAAATTTCAAGGGTTCTACTTTTGTCCATGAATTTGCTCTTTGACTTAGAGAAGGTTTCTTTTTAAATGCCATTTCATGTAATTCCCAAAAAATATCATCAATAGACCTATTTCTTAATTAAAAAACTATTATTTTTGTTGTAAAACTTTGATTATGAACGACAAATACAAATTATTGAAAGAAAATCCGCAAAACTGCCAGTGTCTTTTTGGGATGAA
>JBDHXS010000644.1:0-3836 GCA_039810845.1 Runella sp.
TTTACTCAAAGTGAAGATTGAAGTAGTGTAAATTACGCTCTTATTATTCCACAAAAAAGCCGCGAAATTCGCGGCTTTTTTGTGGAACTGATTTCCTGATTATTTCTTAGAAGTGACTGCTTTCGCAAACTTAATAAGCTCTGGCCCGTCCATGATAGCTCCCAAGTGAGTGGTGATTAACTTCCCGTTTCCATCCACAAAGAAAAGCGTAGGATAGCCTTCAATGGGGTAGCGATTGGCTAATTGCGGTCCTTCACCAATCTCCATGTCTTTCTTCACATTGATAAACGTGGCGTTAAAATAGTCGCCAACGTCCTTGCGGGTAAACACGTTTTTCTGCATTGCTTTACAAGGCCCGCACCAGCTTGCATAGGCGTCAAAAAAGATGATTTTTTTCTCTTTTTTGGCTTTTTCAAGGATTTTAGCCCACGGCAAATCCACAAATTGAATTCCCGTATCCGCGGAGGTTTTATTTTCTTTAGGAGTCGTAGCAGCGATGCCTGATAACATGACAGCAGCCAATACGAAAGCAGAGAGGAAGCGTTGCATTGGTTTAGATATTTGTGTTTTAAAAGATATTTTGAGTGTAGAACGCAAATTTCGTACTAAATGGTTTACAACACCCCTAAAACTTACCAAATCAAGGAATAATGAGCTGTACCATTGAGTGGTAATAGTAGTTCTTGCTGATTATTGACAGTACGCAAAACTGGCTTGCTTTTGGCATCAATACGAACGTAGTAGCTTTGCCCGTTTACTTCATAAAGTCCTTTTTCGAGCTGCGAAATACTTTTTCCATTTACAATTCTTACATAACCATTCGGAATATTTCCACTGATTGTACGGGCTAATCCACCATTTTCGGGAGCGATTTCGTCTGTGATTTCAACTCCATTATGACGATAGGTTGTTGTTGGAATTCCTGCGGTATTGAGTCGGTATCCTTTATAAATCAGGTCTGTCAATGAATCAGGCCATATAGTAGTATTAGGATCAGCCAAAATAGCCCAATCTACCTGTCCTTTGGTGGTATTGGCAGCACCCATAGGATGTAAAATTTGAGGCTCGCCACGATCGTGCCACATTTCGGTAACATCAGCAAAAGGCCCTTTCCAAAATTGCAGCAATGAGCCCCGGTTGAGGTCTAAGGTGTAGTTGACCCCTTCAGGCGATCCTACTGAAAGACAATGCGTACGTTTCTTTTTTTCTCCACCATGCTGAATAAACGACCGTACTAACTCTGCTTTTCCTGTGGTAGATACTTGAATCGTAGGAATAGGATCTGGCTCAGGTACCGACGAAAGGATATGCAATGGATACGGACGAACCCCTTGTGCTGATACAAATATTCCTAAGGCAGGACGACGCCACGTAAGCTTGTGATAGTGCAATTTGAATGAATGATTTCCTTTAGTAAGATGAACCGTAACAGGTACGTAATTTTGAAGAAAATCATTCCACCGATAAGGTGCAACTACTTTACCGTCTATTTCTAAGGAGGCATTGGCCATATACACTAACTGAAGAAGATAATCAGCTTCTTGGGTTACCTCCATTTGTCCATCATACACTAAGTAGAAACTATTACTACCAAGCCCCCATTCACGGGTTAGGACAGAAGTGGTATCTTTTTTAGCAATATTTTCTACTAAAAGTGCCTTTGGTCTATCATTACCTGCTTTATATAGAGTATAAGTCAGATTGCGAATGGTGAGTGGTCGAGTATCATTTAAGAGTTGATAAAATACGTTTCTAAAAGCCACTATTCCAGTATTTACTTCCAAAGCCAGAGCAGTTTCGGCTGTGGGTATGGCATTCATAAAAGCATTTTCCTGAATAATAGTACCATTGAGTGTCAATTTTTCAATTTGAGCCGCACTATTCTTAGTAGCTTTTTTGTATTGTATTGTCAGATTTTGCCAAAGACCGGGCGCCTTACAAGCATTTTGAAGGGGTGTTAAACTACCAATACTTCCACAGATATTGGCATCTAACTTCTTAACTTGCCAACTGTCATTGAGTCGAATATCATAGCCACCTGGCAATTTGAGCGTAGCGTTTCCTTTAGGAGAAAGCATAAAATCCAAGTTTAGGATAACATCACCCAATCCCAGATTAGCAACGGCCTTGGCACCCGAAGAACCTACTATACTACTGGTGTTTTTATCGGTAGAAGGTGTTGTTTTGACAAAATCTACCTTTGAGGGGTGCATCATTACTGAATGTGCTGTCTTCCACCCCCCTGTCAATTGAAATTGACCATTTTCATGGGTGGCAAGTTGCGTCATGCCGCTGTTTTGGGCGTTTATCGAAAAAATGAAACCGGCTGCCAGACTCAGACAGCCGGTTTGGAAAGCAATACTTATTTTCATATTCAAAGGAAATTCAGCTTTTTGTTTTGTTAATACAAACTCCGTTGTTTTTAATTTCTACTGTATTTTCAAGATTTTTCGTTGTGCAAGACGCCCATTTTGTACTGCATTTAAGAAATAAACTCCTGGTGTGAGTGTACTCATATCTAATTCGTCTTTACTTGCGGAAGTTTCCTGACGCAAAATAATTCGCCCAAAACCATCGGTTATTGTCAAAGCTACTGGCTGGTTTATTCCTCCCTCAATTTCAATCGTACAACGGGCTTGAACAGGTATAGGATATACTTTAATCCACTCGTTGCCATTAGTAGGCGCAACGCTCAATACAGGGTTTACAACCAATACAAGCCGAGAAGTAGCTGGGCCATTACCACAACCATTGCTAATAGATAAAACGCGGTAAGTATTTGTTTTTGCTGGTTTGACTGAAAACTCATAAGGCGTAACAGAGGTGTCAAAAGTGGTATCTTTTACCGATAAGCTATCTCTATAAGTAATTCTCCAAGGGGTTTCTCCAGTAAAAGCAATCGCCAATTTAGCACTTTCGTTTTCATAAATACTCGTTGGACCTGAGAAGGTCGCTGTTGGCAATTCGCGTACTGTAACTTGCACTGGGCTTACTTTCCCTTTGACCGTAAAATTGGAAGCTATTCCCACTACCCGAACAAAGTAATTTCCGGCTGTTGCTGTCGTAGGAATAGTAGCTGTGAGTGGACTACCGCTACCATCAGTAGCAATGGTTTGAAAGCTAGCATCGTCGTTTGTTTTTGAAATCTGAACACGGAATTGGGTATTAGAAGGAAAGAAATCAGATGAGAAATAAGGCATGGTAAAGGTTTTCCCAGCGCAAATCGTAGTCACACTGGGATTTCCCACATCAATGGTAGCCACGCGTACATTGATAGTTGCACTTCCCGCTGGGATTCCTTCTCCACAAACATTGGTAATCTTAGTTATTGTATAAACAGTCGTTTCTAACGGACTTACTGTGATATTGGCAGGATTTTGGGTTGTGGAAAATGTAAGTCCATTAGAGAGCGTATAAGTCCAAGGGCCTTGTCCCGTAAATACCAAAGAAATTGGGGCCGATTGGCCTTGAGTAATGGTAGCCCCACCGCTCACGGTAGCACTTGGAAGAGGCTGGATAGTAACTGTAATCTCTGCTCTGGGACTTTCACAACCATTTGTTCCCGTTTGGCTTACATAAAATTGATAATTGCCTGGGGTTTGGGTGGGAGGGATATTAGGAGTACTTTGAGAAGTGCCGCCTGTTTTATTGGTATTATACCATTTTAAGTTTGTGCCCGTTGCTGATAGGGGCTGAGGGGTTGCATTTTGGCAAACAGTAACAGGAGATGCACTCACTGTTGGTGGAGGAGTCGTACGTACATTTACTTTAATTTCGGTACGAGGTCCTCGGCAGCCATCTCGAATTTGTAATACAGCAAAAGTACCTTCAAAACC
>JBDHXS010000645.1:0-3831 GCA_039810845.1 Runella sp.
ACAAAATGGTTATGAAATTTGGAAAAGGGATTTGACGTTACAAAATGCTGCACTACTTAAAAATATCCGTACCGACGACAAGGGGTCATTTATTGTAAAGTTAATTAAAGTAGGTAAGTATTGGTATTTTACGGCATCAGACTATCGAGGTACGGAATTGTGGAGAACAGATGGGACACCCCAAGGTACAACGATTGTAAAGGACATCAATTCGGGAAAAAATGGGATAACTATACAAGAATATGTAGGAATGGGAGGCTTATTGTATTTTACATTCATATTTCAAAATAGCCCTAATAATAAAATACACCTTTTTAGGACAGATGGTACAGAAAACGGTACAGTAGAAATCCCTCTTAATAGCGGTAGCACTACAACCAATGTAAACCCTACATCACTTCGAGCTACCTTAAATAGGTTATTTTTTGTGGGATATCATCAATCTCTGCGTGGAAACACCATTTGGGTGAGTGATGGAACTGCGTTAGGCACAGCTTTATTGACAAAGACATCCCCCGTTCTCTCACCCACTAATTTGACTGTGGTTAATCATCTATTATTTTTTACTTCAGGACGTCTTTGGGTAAGTGATGGAACAGAAGTAGGAACCAAAATAGTTTTATCACAATCAAGCAATTTAATACTTACTAGTCCTATGAATCTAACGGAATTCAAAGGAAAATTGTATTGTTTGGCTTTTTACTATCTCAATTTTAACGAGTCGGGATATGCCATCATAGAATCAGACGGAACGGAGTTGGGGACCAAAATAGTCTATAAAATTGGAGATAGCAACTATTCTCCTGCTCTTTGGTTATTTTTCTTGGAAAAAACAGACGATAAACTTTATTTTAGTAAAGATAATAGCGTAGAGAATCGTGCATTTGATTTGTGGGCAACTGATGGTACCACTAATGGGACATATAAAGTCAAAACAATTTCTTATAGTCCCTATATTGACAAGGTGAAATTAGTAGCAGTTAACCGACGTTTGTATTTTCAACGCTATGTATTCCCTACCATAGAACCAACTAAATGGTGGTCAACAGATGGAACAGAACAGGGGACTTACGAAATAAAATTGGCTAATCCTAAAGCAAAGCTTGATTTGGCATCTGCCCAGAAATTTAATAACAAACTCTACTTGAATATTTATACGCCCGAACTGGGGATGGAACTATGGACTTCTGATGGGACTACAAGCGGAACACGTGTAGTTGATGAAGTGAGAGCAGGAGCCAATAGCTCTTACGTGAACAATCTGATGGATTTTGAGGATAAATTACTATTTGGGGCAAATGATGGAGTAAATGGATATGAACTTTGGCAATACGTACCCAATCCCTGTGACAATAACCGAAATTATACCATCAAATCAGGGCTTTGGAATGACCCTTCTGTTTGGTTTTGTGGTAGAATTCCCACTGAAAATGATGATGTGATTATCAAAAGTTCCCATACGGTCACTGTACCTGTGGGTTATACGGCCAAAGCCAGTATGTTTTATACAGAACAAGCCGCTGTACTAGATGTCCCTAATGGAGCGTATGTCTTATTTAAGCCCAATTAGAAACCAACATCATTCACAGAAACATCTATTTCACCTCTTAATCTATCAAATCTCACGCTTACCCGAACCATGGCATGGGTCTAACGCCTGATGAGTACGAAGTGTGGGTAGAGTGGATGGAGCGAATCAGCAGGTTCATTTTTGGTTTGGGACGGGTAAAATAAGATCCCGTCCCTATCGAGACTTAGTCCCTTTTGCTTTCGCGTTTTGCTTTTTTCTCAGCGCGCTTTTGCTTCAAATCTTTTTCAGATTCTTTTTTCTTTTCTTTGCCGGGCTTATCCTTTGACATAATCGTAAGGGTTTAATTGAATAGCAAGTTATCACTTTTTTGGCAAAAAATGAACTCGTGTATAATTTGAAGTCAGAAGTCAGAAAAAATAATGTATTTCCTCTCTCTTACGTCCTAAATCGGATTTCTTACTTCAATATTTCAAAACAGGCTCAAAAATTTGGGTGGCACTTTCGTTTCAAAACGAAGCCTTTCCTTTGTTATTGGATGTGTAAAGCCTAAAACCCACGCGTGAAGCCCCAAACGCCCAATGGGATTTACAGTCGAACCGTATTTTTTATCTCCTATCACTGAGTGTCCCAAGTCCTGCATGTGGACCCGAATTTGGTTTTTTCGCCCTGTTTCGAGGTTGACTTTCAAAAGGGAAAACTGCTTATTTGATTGGAGGGTTTCGTAATGCGTTACGGCTTTTTGCCCGTGATTAGGATTTTGACTCGAATACACAATCAATGCTTTACTCTCATTCAAGTACGAAATAATCGTCCCCGAAGGCTGAGCCAAAACACCACCGACCACCGCCAAATACGTTCGTTCTTTGGTGGTAGGTCCCCATGTTTCTTGAAGCATTTTTTGTATTTTTTCACTTTTCGCAAACACCATTATTCCTGACGTTTCGCGATCAAGTCGATGAACGATAAAGATTTTATTATTTGGATTTTGTTGCTTTACGTGATCGCTCAAAATACTGTAAGCCGTTTGAGTTTCTCGTCGGTCAGTAGCTACCGAAAGCATTCCTTCCTGCTTTTCAATCACAATCAGGTGCGTGTCTTCAAACAATATGGTGAGTCCAGCGTATTTTTTCTCTTTTCGTCCCTTGTTCCCACTTATTTCTACTTTTTGGTTGGGTTTCAGAAGGTGATTGTATTGTGTCACTACTCTTCCCTCTACCAGCACTTGTTTGTCGCGTAGCAGGGTTTTGATGTTATTCCGATTTTTGTGCGGCAACTGAGTTATCAAAAACGACATCAGCTCGACTTCTTCAGTTACTTTTAGGTAAGCAGATGGCTTGTCTTTATTCATTTTTTGAAATTTATTCAAAGATAAAACAAGTCAAACCAAAAAATACTCATTATAAAGAGGAGCAAAGCAGATGGAGGCGGGCAGTTAGGGCATGTGTATGGAATTTCATAGAGGATTCGGTTACTTTTTTTCGTTAGAATGAATAAACGTAGTTGCCTCTTTGGAAATCGGAATTTGCCAAAAATCTTTAGGACGGATTTCGTTCAAAAACTGGGGGCCGTTGGGACGTAATGCTTTCAAAATAGGTCGAAAACGTTCTTCACTGAGCCTTACGGCGGTGCTGTCGGCGTATTCGGTCATCAGAATATAGCGAAATGCCGCCGTCGAATCAGGAGTCGTTTTCAACACTTTATAAGATGTAATGATGCCTTGTTTCAGGGCCTCTACGCGGAAAATCTGCCAATTTTGCTGAATAAAATATGCTACTTCGGCTTCTTTGCCGTTTTTGACTTCCACAAAATCCATGATCCAGACCGATTGGGCGTTGGCTGAAGGGCTTACTACTGCAAAGATAAAGGCAGCGATGATTGTTTTAAGCGAAAAATAAAGGGATGATTTCATGGGTGACTACTCTTGTTGGTGTTTAAAACTTGGTGATTTTTTGGCAAGAGTAGGGCTAAAAATGCCTGTAATCGTCAAAAATGGTAAGATTGGACAACATTTAGCTGCTTTTTCGACGAAATTCGCTGGGACTTTGTCCTGTAAATTTCTTAAAAGCGTTGTAAAAAGAAGCCCTCGTCCCAAACCCAACATCGTACCCCACGGCTTCAATCGTCGTTTTGTAAAATTGCTCCGAGCACAGTAACTCTTGGGCAGCTTCAACGCGGAACGTATTGACAAAATCGTTGAAACTCATTCCTTCGCCCTCGTTGATAAGCTGAGAAAGTTGGTTTTCGTTGATGCCCATTTTTTCTGCCACTTCTTTTAGGCGCAGTTTTTCGTTCAAAAACAG
>JBDHXS010000646.1:0-3821 GCA_039810845.1 Runella sp.
CTGGCGTCGGAAATTCGTTCGCGTTGAATCGAATCTCAGGCGAGCTCAAGTCCGTCGTAGCACTCATCTGAACAGGTGATGCGCCCTCGACTTTCTCAAAATTGTTGAAGAAGTAATTGAGTTCCTATCGCTAACCGCTAATCACTCTATGAAAGCTTATAACGAAATACTCCTTCGTAACGAATACGCGCAAAAAATGGCAAAACGCTGGCACCAAGAAGGGTTGTTGAGTGATGCGCAATGGAACGAAGCTCAGCAAATCCATACCGAACTACCTTACAAACCCAATATTTTTATCGGGATTGGCTTGTTCCTATTTACCAACATTTGTTTTAGTTTTGGTGCTACTTTTATCGGAATGATGCTGGGATTTGGCAATGGTGGAGGCCTTTCCGTGCTTTCTTTATTGTACGGGGCAGGAGTTCTTTTTTTGCTATTGCGGCTTATTACCATAAGAAAATTTCATTTTTCGTGGGTGGACAACGCCCTTATTTACGGCATCATCGGCACTACCATTTTTCCGATGGTAGAACTGTACGAAGCCCTGAAAATCGCAGAACCTTGGATAGGTGTCTTACTGTTTTTGCCCATTTTGCTGGCCGTGACCTACAGTTTTGGAGAACCTTTGGTAGCTTTGGGGGCACTTATGAGTATTTTATTTATTGTAGCCTCGCTCTTGATGAAGCATCCTGTGAGCAAAGCACTTTTGCCTTTTGCTCTGATGGGGGTGTCGGGAGGCGTGTATGCGTTGTTGCAGTGGTTTTCGCAAAAAAAACAGTCATTCTATTGGCAAACAGCCATCTACTGGGTCAGCATAGCCGCGTTGGTGATATTTTATTTAGCAGGCAATTACGGCTTTGTACGTGAGGCCAATGCCCAACTCAACGATTTACCCACACCATCCCCCGAAATTGCTTTCGCTCCTTTGTTTTGGGCACTGACGTTCCTAATTCCCGTAGGGTTTCTCTACCGTGGTTTTCGCAAGCGCGACCAAACACTATTGGTATTTGGGCTATTGGCATTGGTGGCGTCAATTTGCACCATTCGGGTATATCACAGTGTTTTACCTCCAGAATGGGCCTTGTTATTGGGGGGCGTGGTCACTACGGCGGTTGTTTATTGGCTTATTCGCAGCCTTCAGTCTCCGCGTTATGGCTTCTCTTATGCACCCGAACGCCTGTCGGAAGAACGGGCTTTTCTGCAAGCTGCCATTTTCTCGCGTACGTCTCACCATATCCAAACTGCCGATCATGGCGTCAAATTCGGTGGTGGTGATTTGGGCGGCGGCGGAGCTGGAGAGAAGTATTGACGCATTAAAAAAACGGTATTTTTTAGAAAGAACTTACTTCTAAAAGCAGGTAGTTTCTTTCTAATTGGACTTATGAAAAATACGTTTTATTTATTTCTGCTGTGGTTTGTCTTTATTTTTGATATTTCTGCGCAAACTAAAAGTGCTTCTTCATGGCCTACCAATATGCCTTGGTGGAAACAAAACAATTTGCGGGTAATCCAAACCAACCTACCTGCCTACGAAGCAGCTACATTAAACCCCGATTCGTTATTAAAAGACTTAGAAGCTTGCTCGGCCAATACATTGCTCATCAATGCAGGTGGTATCATGGCGTTTTATCCGACCAAGTTGTCGTTTCATTACACCAATCCTTATATGAAAGGCAATATGCTCGGTGATGTCATTCAGCGATGTCATCAGCGCGGTATCAAAGTCATCGTAAGGTTTGATTTCAGTCGCGTCCATGAAAGTATTTTCAAAGCCCATCCCGATTGGTGTTACATTTCACCCAAAGGCGAACGTATCATAAATACCGATATGTATGTGGTATCTATCAATGCGCCTTATGTACAAGATTGCGCTTTTAAAATCATCGAAGAAGTCATTGATAATTATGCCATTGACGGCATTTTTTTGAATATGCCAGGCTACCAAGTCAACAATCCCTATGAAGGCAAATACCACGGCATTGACCAGAATGAAGCCGATAAGAAACGTTTTGCACAGTATAGCAACGGACTGACATTGCCGACGGAAGAAAACAAAGCCGATGCCGTTTTTCAGAAATACTTGGCATTCAAAAAGTTTACGATAGAAGATTGGTCAGAACGGCTACATAAATTGGTTAAATCCAAGAGCAATCAGATTGCCATTTGTACCTACATGGATAAGTACGTGGACATCATTCGCCACGAATCCCAAACCAATAGTTTGCCCTATTGGCCTTATTCGGCCTCCGACAACGTGGGAAATGCCGCCAATTCTTTTCCCGACCACATCATCAGCAACAGCAGTATTCAGCAAATCTCGTTTCAGTCGCGCTACAATGCCGTCGAACCCGAGGAAGTTTCCATCCGTCTCTATGAAAACATTGCCAATGGTTCAGGGCTGGATATCAGCATGATGGGCGATATGCGCGGCTATGAAGACGAACGTAATTATGATGTAATTAAGAAAGTATATGCGCACCATAAAAAGTATGAGCCGTATTTTGGGAAATATACCTCGGTCGCTAAAATCGCAGTAATAGCGCCAGGTGCATGGCCGAGTGGCGCTCCAATGCAGGAATATCGGGGAATTCAGCTCATGTTGAAAGAAGCGCATATTCCTTTTGACATCGTGGAAGACGCACAAATTGAGAACCTTTCGAGCAAAATTAAAAACTACCGACTGCTGATTTTACCTGATATAACCTATCTGAGCAAGGCATCGGTAGAAGTGCTGAAAGAAGCAAGCCGACAGGGTGTAAATCTGATTGCTACTAATCAGACACTGTTTGACAATCCAGAAGCCTTGTTTCAATTATTTGGGGCAAAAGTTATCAATAAAGACCACGAAGGCAGCGGTTTTTATTTAACACCCGATGATAAGACCTTTTTTAAACGTTTTACCAAACAGAAAATGCTGTTTTGGAAGTTTAATTTGGGACTGTATGATTTTTCAGGGACGGATAAAAAATTCCTTCCCATTCTTTCTAAAGGCCGCCCTGGCCCACCTGAAATCATTGGTGGACACGAGCCGACAGGCTACTATGCGATGGGCTTGAAGCAACACAACAAAAGCAAAGCGGTGATTTTGCCCATTAACTTGGGTCGGCTGTATTATCTGCATGGTTATGAAGAACATAAGAATATTCTCTTAGATGCAATTGACCATGTTTTTCCAGAAGCCAATCAACTACTACAAACCAATGCTCACGAGCGAGTAGAGGTAATTTTGCAAGAGTATATCAAAAACATTCCCGAAAACCGAGCTAAGAAAACCCAAGACGGCTTGATTGTGCATCTTGTCAATCTGACGGGTTTCAGCGGGAATACCTATTTTTCTCCTTTGCCATTAGCGAACCTTTCTTTCAAAATTCAGACTTCTTTCAAGCCCTCTAAAGTATTTTCGATGGTCGAAAAACAGCCCATCAAATACAGTTGGAAAGACGGGCAGGTAGAGCTAACACTCAACAAATTGAGCGATTTTGAGGGAATTGTAATTGACAGGTAACTTACATTGTAAGCACTAATGCCCAAGGAAGCCATCTAAGCACTTCGCTGCGACTCTACTACTTAAAAGCATTGCTCAGATGGGAGTCATGAATTAATTTCGCGCCTTCCAAGTTTCGTGAATCACTTCACATTTGCTAGTTTTCGGGGAATGGGAAAAATCTCTTTTTGGCGACCATCTAAATAACGAAAACCATCGGTGGTATAATAGCCATCTTCTTCGAGCATAATCCGAATGGTTTTCTTCCATTCGGCCACTTCAACTGCAGCGTTTAGTTCAATTGAATAGGCCGTATTAGGAAAAAGCGGATAGTCGC
>JBDHXS010000647.1:0-3802 GCA_039810845.1 Runella sp.
CGGGAAGCTTCCAGCTTCCCGAAAGTTTTATACGTGCATCACTCCGACAAGTCCCAATTCTGAAATTGGCTGGAGGTTTTCCTCGACGATGCTATCGGGAACGAAGATAAATTTCTTATCAAAAATCTTACTTTCTACGTAAAAACTCACCCAATATTCATTGTTCAAGTGGAAGACCTCAGGCATGATGGTTTCTACTTGAACCCACTGCCCCGCCGCGATTTCGGTAAAAAAATGGCGTAAGGTAGAGGTGCGTTCTTGGTCGGCTTTCGATTTTGCATCATCGCCCGAATACCCTCTGGAAGTCACAAAAACGTTGGTGATGGTCGTTTCATTCTGATTTATCAAATACACGCCCCATTCTGCTTCGTTTAGTTCGTTGAAACGACGGGCAATGGTCACCACAACACCCTCAACAGGGGTAAAATCAATGTCTTTTTTCATATTTTTGGATAGATGAAGTCCCAAAATTAACCCTTTTTGGTACTACATTCCAAGTGATGAGTGAGGAGTGATGAACGATGAGTGCTTTTCATCAGTTAAACACAGGGCTTGGGGAGAACAAAGCGTTAAAGTTGGCGGGGATGGTTTCTTTGATATTTCGAACGCTTACTCCTCCAAACATTTTGAGCGGAAAACCCCTTATAAAATGGTCCACGCCCATGCGCAATTGACCCGTGTTGAGCGGCACAAACAGCCCTAAGTCAGAAAGCCGCAAGGGGATTTCGGTAGTGGACTCCCAACTGATTCCCCCTTTGAGCACGTAGCGTTTTGCTAAATACTTCCCTTGATAGAGATAAGACCCTTTGATATTTTCTTTGTCAAATTCTCGCTTGCCTTTTCGTCCTCCCCAAAATGCCGCTTCGCTGGTCAGGTGAGTGCCATCACTCAATTCTTTGAGATTTTTCTTGGTTTCGTTAGCCGCTTTGCGACCTTCTGCTAGGTATTTTTCCACTTGGGGAATCACTTCTTTTAATTCCGCTTTCCGCTCGGGCGGTGTGGCTGGATTACGAAGTTCGACTTTTGCTTTTTCAAGTGCCTCTTCATTCATTTGTTCCATCACTGGCTCGATTTCTTCCATTTTATTATAAATCGTTCCCGCCCAGTTTTTAGGAATGGTCAAATTTTTCACCCCTTCCTCATCTTTCGACACAATGTGCATAAACGCACTATTTCGCTCCGAATATGTTTTTACCCAGCCGTCTTCTGTACGCGCTACCGACACAATACTATCGCCTTTGACGTAAAAGCGAATGGCTTTGTTAGGCTCGGGGTCGTAGGTCCAGTCAAAGGTCAAATCCATGCAACGGGCGGGGGCATCATCAAATACGCCCACGGCATACCATGCGTGCTTAACGCGGTGCGTTTCGGTAGCGCGCTTCCCAAACATCTGCTCGGCCGTTTTGACGGTAGCCTCTGCAAAACGCTCATAATTTGTGTAGGGCGTCAGGCTGAAGAGCGTTTGGTACACCAATTTAGCCGCTTTTTGGATACCTATCCCTTTTTCAATGTTATACATTTGCTTGTGGTCATTTGTGCCTTTCCCTCCTTCCGACAACAAATAAAACCAGTGAGAAGCAACGGTGCTGTTGTTGTGAACCCAACAGTTCCCGTTTTTGTCAATATCTGCTATACAACCATTCGTATCTTGCCAATAATCCCCTTCATAAGTATTAGGATGAGGGAGAGACGTTCTCGATTGAATAGTTGTTTTAGGCCATTTTAAGTTTCGGATACCATTAGGAAAGACATACGGTGCAATCACCCAATCTGGCGTAGAGGGATATGCCCAATGTTTTATGGCCGTACCCAGCATATCGGCAACGGCCTCATTGAGCGATCCAGGCTCCCCTTCCCCGACGAAATCGGCCAATCCCGACCGTACTACACCATGCGTAAACTCATGTCCAATCACATCCATTGTGACTAACGGTTTATCCCCTTTGTTCCCAAAACTAATGCGCTTTGTTTCCACTTCCCAAAACGCCCCTTGCCTTATGCTTCCATCTTCATCATAAGCCCGACGCAGTACAAGCATAGAACCCTTGTCGTCAAAGCTATTACGCCCCAATTGAGTTTTGTAATAATCCACCGTCTTTTTTCCCACAAAAGCTGCGTCGGCAAACCCTTCCTTGGTGAGGCGCGGGTCAATCCATTGGGTTGAGGGGTAATTAATGACCCATTTCGTGGTGTCGTACACTGCTACAAAAGGTTCATTGTGCGATACCAGAATGTACTTGGCAGAGTCTTCGTTGAAGTGAATTTCGATATTTTGAGGCCCATAATGGAACGTTTGCATCGTCGTAATCGTGGGCTTTTTATCCTCTTTACGAGTGGGTGGGTGTGAATCAAGACATTCTAAAATGAGCGACTCACTCCGTACGACATCCCCTCGATACGCATCTAAATAGTATCTTGTTTTACCTGAAATAATTTGGTGCGCAAGACGCAACTTTTGGGTAGTTACGTTCAGACGCTCGGGGACAATAATTAAACTTTCGTAGATAGGAGCAGCGATTTTGGCCTCTTTGGGTAGCTTTTGAAAAATTTGATTTTCATTAATTATTTTTCCCGTAAGCTCAGGCCAACGCGTTTTATCAAAAGCATCGCCCGAGGCAAAAAGGGCTTTGCCGTTTGATTCGTGCCTTACTTTAAAAAAAGCACCAAAAACGGGGTAATCTTCGATAAACTGCTGAAATGTGGTAATTTTTGAACCCGTTGGGAGTGCAACCGTTTCTTGCTTTCGTACTTGAACTCCGTATTTTTTCTGCATAAAGGCCGCAAAGGTCTCTATTGTCACTTCGCTTTCCCGATAAAACTGAAACGACGAAGGAACTTTTGAATACGGACTCTGCACTTCGTCAAAATTGGTTGGCGCAGGCTGTTCTACGGGCTTTGGTGCAGGGGAAACGGTTTCGGTTGGTTCGCTTGGTTCTTCGGGTTGGGTGGTTGCAGGTGCTCCGACACCTTTGGCCATTTTAAGCATTTCAGCCCGCGCTTTTTCCAATTCCCTCAACAACTCAGGTGTGGCGTGTCCCTTGGCTTTGAGTTCTTTGATTTGCTCATCGAACATTTTATTAATGTACGCAGGATCTTTGAGCTTAGCCATCTCGGCTTCGGCTTCTTTAACCGCTTTATCAAGTTCGGCCTGTTGTTGCTTCGACGGTTTTTGCTGGGCAAAAAGTACTGCACTCAGGCACCAAAAAGTCAACGCTAACAACCATTTACAATCCTTTTTTTTCACAGCTTTTTGAAGTTATTTCTCCAACTTGGTCAGTATCATAGACGACTGCTTTTTCCCTTTTTCGTCGAATTGCTCCTGTTTTACTACGCCCACTCCTTTTGCTAAGTATTCTGTGCAGGTCAAAGCCTTGTCGCCAAGAAGTTTCATTTTGGTATTCATGACGTACGTGATTTTCAGACAGTCAAACTTTCCAGCGGGTGTTTCCACGGTTTCGAGGCTTTCTACTTTTCGGTTAGCAATCGTTGCACTGATGCTTATTAGGTTCATACCACTCGCCAAGGTGGATGAGATATTTATGGCCGCATCGGGGAGTTTATCACCGACTTTCATTCCTGCGGGATACACCATTTTATCGCCGTCAATATTGAGGTTAATATCGGCCGATTTGGGAATCATATCGCTACTAATGTTACGAATATCAGTGACATAGTCGCCCTTGTTGCAAGTTCCAGATGCTTGTCCCTTAGCTAAAAGCCGCCCCTTGGTATCAAAAGTTTGAGAATCTAAAACCAACAAAATACCACCATTAACGGGCTTCATGTCCACTACTTCGGTTTT
>JBDHXS010000648.1:0-3794 GCA_039810845.1 Runella sp.
AAATAATAGTTTTTAATAGTTTTAAAAAATTAATATTATTTGTTTTTATAATGGGTGCAAGAAAAATGTGTATAACTCTAAAACGTGGATGGTTACTCTATGTGGGGTTGATGATTGTTTTGATGTGTACAACTGGATACGCTCAAAGCGATGCAGATTTGGCTGATGCCTACTTTCAAAAAGGAGAATGTGATAAAGTAGTGTCACTTTATCAAAAAGTCCTGCGAAAGGATTTTAACAAAATTTATTTGCGGCGTTACATAAGTTGTGTTGTCAAGCTGAAAGAGTTTGAGGATGCTGAGAAGTTTTTAAAACGTCAGCAAAAAGCAGATGCCAATTTTGGTTATTTGTACACACTGTATTGGGGACGTATGTTGGAGCAAACTGGACAGGCTCCTGCGGCTGCACTAAAATATGAGGAGAGTATTGCTCAGGTATCACCCAAGGATTTGAATGCATATAAAGAATTATCAGACGAATTTAGAGAAATAGATAATTCAGATGCAGCAATCAAGTCAATTTTGAAAGCAAGAGAGGCGGCAGGTAATGAAAACCTGTTTAAAATGGAGTTGGCGGCACTATATGCCCAAACTGGAAAAACAGATCAGATGATTGAAGAATTACTAAGCTTGGGGGTAGCTATTCAGAGTAAAGAAGTGATTCAAAATTATTTTCAGGATTTTTTACGTGAAGAGAAAGACCAAGCCAAATTTGAGAAAAATTTATATGAAAAAAATCAACGGCAGTCAAACGAACCCTTCTTTGCAGAAATGTTGATTTGGTTTTTAACACAGAAGAAACAATTTGCTAAAGCATTTATTCAAGAGCGCGCACTCGACCGTCGGTTTAAGCACAATGGTACTAAGGTATTTGATTTAGGGAATTTGGCGCTTCAAAACAAAGATTACAATGCGGCTATACAAGCCTTTGAATATATTATCAAAGATTACCCTCAGGGGCAATTATATCCTTATTCGCGACGTATGGTGATTGTGGCAAGGGAAGAACAAGTGAAAAACACGTTTCCTGTAGAACAAATGGCCGTTCGACGACTTATTCAAGATTATAGGAAACTTTTAGATGAACTTGGTCAAAACAACCGTACGCTTGAAGCCATGCGCAGTATGGCCAATCTCTATGCGTTTTATTTAAACGAAAAAGATACGGCTACAATTGTACTACAAGATGCTATCAAAATTGGAAGAGCAGAAAGTGATTTTATGGATAAGTGCAAACTGGATTTAGGAGATATTTATCTCTTAAAAAATGAACCGTGGGAGTCAACCCTGTTATATTCACAGGTGGAGAAATCGCAACGGGAAACCCCACTTGGCCACGAAGCCAAATTGCGGAATGCCAGACAGTACTACTACACGGGTGACTTTGAACTGTCAAAAGCATTATTAGACATCCTAAAAATGGCTACTTCTCGCGAGATTGCGAATGATGCGGGTTCATTGAGTTTATTAATACAGGATAATACGGGTTTAGATACCTCAGAAGACGCGATGAGAGAATATGCGTCTATTGACCTGTTGCTCTATCAAAATCAAACAGAGGCCGCCTTATGGCGTTTAGATGAGATGTTTAAAAAATACAAAGATCATCCATTAGCCGATGAAATTTTATGGTTGAAGGCACGTACCTACGCCAAACTGGGAGAAAATCAGAAAGCAGTGGATAACTTACAGCAAATTGTGGATAAGTTTTCAACAGATATTTTAGCTGATGATGCCCTGTATATGATGGCAGAATTATACCAAAATCGGTTTAAAGACAAGGAGAAATCAATGGAACTCTACCAAAAGATTCTTGAAAAATATCCTGCAAGCATCCATTCAGCTGATGCGCGTAAACGGTTTAGGCAATTGCGGGGAGATAGTCTTTAATTAAGCAACAATTCTATTATTTACAATCAAAATGACAAAGATTTTTTTCAAATATTGGTTGATTATTGGAGGTTTAGTGTTAAGTCTAAGCTCATGTTATACTTCAAATATTTATATAGTGCGTCATGCCGAAAGATTGGATCAAAGTCCAGATACGCCTCTTTCAGCTGCTGGACATCAAAGAGCTAAGGACTTGGCTGAAAAACTGGGTAAAGAAAAAATAGATTCAATCTTTGTAAGCAATTACCAACGAACTCGTCAAACAGCTCAGCCTTTGGCAGACCTTTTAGGAAAACAATATGCGATTTATGAACCCAAACCTATTAATGTGATTGTTAATCGTTTAAATCGGTTGAAGGGTAAAAACGCATTGGTAGTAGGTCATAGCGACACAATACTAGAAATCGCACAAGGTTTAGGGGCAAAGCCCTCTCTCCCAAAAATTGAATCTTCCGATTATGATAATCTGTTTTTTGTGACAATTAAAAAGAGTCTTTTTGGAAGAAAAACAACGCTGATAGAAAGTATTTATGGTGCAAGTACTTTATAAAAAATTATCAAATGGTAATATTAGGGCAACAGACTTGAAATTATCTAAAGTTTTACCGCTTTACCTGTTTTTGACGATTGAATAGCAGCTTCCAAAATTTCTACTACAATTTGATTGATTTCTAACGAAGAAAGGTCTTTCTCTGATTTAATTTCACCTTTTACAACTGCGGTAAAATAAGAGAATGGATCGTCATAAGGTGTTGAAAGATTTGCAATTTCACGCTTTTCTTCATTAGCATCTCTTTTTATGCCATCGCCTAAGCGGGTACGCATTTGTAAGGTACGATCACAAACAACATAACCCTTTTGGCCATAAATCTCCATGTCTTTACGATCAAAAGGCCAATTCCAAGATGCCTGAATTATAGCCTGTGATTTGGGATACGTCAGAATAATAGTGGCTTCGTCATCTACTTTTGGGTAAATATCTGGCTTTACTTGTTGCGTAACAGCAGTCACAGTTAATGGACGTTCGCCTTTCATCAACCAAGTCATCAAATTGGCACCATAACAGCCAAAATCAATAATGGCTCCGCCACCATTCATGACAGGATCGGTAAGCCAACTCAAAAACTCCTGCGAACAACCTATTTCCTTAGGCCCCTTATGACCGTCATGCACCACTACTTTACGAATATCTCCGAGGGCATTTTCACCATAAATCAACTCATAAGCTACTTGATGGCTTGAATACCAAGTTGTTTCAAAATTAGTCAACAACTGAATCTTGTGTTTTTTAGCCAAATCAACCATTACCTTTGCATGAGCAGTACTAACAGCTAACGGCTTTTCAACCATCACATGAATACCTTTGGGTGCACAAATTTCAACCACCTGTTTGTGTTCAAAAATGCTATTGAAGGCACACACCGCTTCGGGCTTAGTAGCTGCAATCATGGTTTCAAGCGTGGGATACCAAAGATTTTCGGGTAAATTGTAACGTTTTAGATATCGCATTGCCAATTCACGATTAGGTTCAGCTACGCCCACGATTTCCATATCACCTTTGGCAGGTCGCCTTAAGATTTGGTGGACGTGATCATGGGTAAATCCAGCAATTCCTAAACGTAATGGTTTTGCATATATCAAATTTGTAAGCAGAAAAATACAGCAAAAGAGAATGAATTTCAGGGTTTTCATAAAAGGATTGGCCCACCGAAGCGGAAGGTTTATAGACAAAAGCAATAAACAGCCTGAAAATCCCCATCTAATCTTAACAAAAAAGCGGGCAACTATTAGAAAGTTGCCCGCTCTAAAAAAAGAACTAAAAAAAATTACACAGTTACGGCCAAATCAGCACGATAAACGCCCGCGTCTAATTTCTCTCGCATCGTATCAAAAGCATTCAATGTT
>JBDHXS010000649.1:0-3791 GCA_039810845.1 Runella sp.
TCACGGTCAAGGACACGACCGCAAAAAGAAGCATCCAACTGATTTCCATTGACACTGACAACCAACGTTTTAAAACCTAAGTCCCAAAACTCAGCCAAAAGCTCCAACGAAGGCCGTTTCCAAAGAGGAAAAACACCTTTCATTGCTATTTGTGCCAAACGCTCTTCACGATGTTGTCGCAAATCTTCCAAAAATAGATCGCCGAATATCGAATGGGTAACTCCTTGTTCAATCAATGGTTGCATTGTCTCAGTCATTCGCGTTTGGTATTCTTCCATCGAAACCGTTTCTGGTAAGCGCAACTTGACAAGTTCAATTCCAATATTTTGGGCTTGTTGGTCAAGGAATTCTTCTCTGACACCGTGCATTGAAATCCGTCGAAAAGAATCATTTACCGTCGTTAGCAGATACTGCACCTCGTATTCTTGTTGTCGCAACACATGGTAAAGAGACAAGGCCGAATCCTTGCCTCCCGACCAATTCATGAGCGCTTTGGGGGTCATTTGGCAAGGGCGAGTTGGGAAAATCGCGCTTTTAACAACTCAAAGCCGCCAAAAAGCAGCGCGCTGTAGGCTAATGTTCCCGCTAAGAAATTACGCATGAATGGAAAACCTTGGGTCAAACATTGCTGCAAACCTGCCCAATCGCGCGTTAAAGGAAGTTGCGTTCTGAGGTCGGTGCCACCACTTAGCCACACACTTAGATCCGCTAAAATCCAGTGAGATAAGGCAGCAATAACGCTTGCCAGAACAATATTTTTTACGTTGATTTTTTGCAGGAACACTTTTCCGTAAAACACAATCAAGGCAAAAATGCCGTAAACCAAGTACCAGCCATCATAAATAAACCCATAACGACCGCCATAAATCACGGCATTGATAATCAAATCACTGATAAGTAAAGTAAGCATCGGAAAAACGAACGCTTTCCAACGGGTTGTAAAATAAGCACCTCCAAAGAGTCCCATAGCGCCGATTGGAGTGAAATTGGAAACGGGCGACAGTTGCGCTACGTTCAGAATTCGGATAATGGCTAAGCCTAAAATAAAGCAGAGCAACGTCAAAAAACGGGGATTGAGTGTTTGTTTCATGTTTTTAAATTGATAGTGAATGGATAGGAAGCTACCTCAAAAAAAGGAACGCTGATGACGCGGATGTTACCAACGCGGATTCAAACGGATTTATAATTTTCGAGATAGCCTGTTACCCTGATTTTATGTTAAAAATTCAACTGTAAACCCACCATGAAATTAAATCGGCGTGTGTTGTAGCCGTACGTATCAAAATACTGTTTGTCGGTTATATTTTTTAAATCTATGTATGCTTTGATTGATTTTGAAAACTGATACTCGCCATATACATCCAACGTCGTATAAGCGTTCAATGTTACGGTTTCGGTTTTAAAAGTGGCGCTGTTGTAGAAACGGTCCAATCGTTTTCCAACGCTTCTCAGAGAAGCACTTACGAATAATTTCTGCGAAACTTGGTAACCTGCGCCCACGTTTGCCAACCCTTTCGGGCGACGGTACAGGTTATTGTAAGTCGTGTCTTTTCCTGAAACGTTGGTTGTAATGGCTCCTTCCAACAGCGTCAAATTTCCCCAGATACTCAGCTTGCCAATTTGTGATTTGCCTTCCAATTCCCAGCCGTGGTCGTGCTGTTTGTCAAAATTAATGTAACGACCGTAAGGAGCTTGAGAAAGCGATTGAAAGAAAATAACGTCCTTGATGCGACGGTCAAAATAGAGCACCCGCAAATTGGAAGCTTTATTTTTAGAAAACACCTGAAGCCCAAGTTCCGTTGAAACCGATTTCTCAGGCTTTAGGGTTTTGTTGCCATAAGGCGAATACAAGTGGTACAATGAAGGTGCTTTAAAGCCCGATGAAAGGTTGAAGAATACCTTTAGTTGGTCGTGAATGAGGTACGAAGGATTGAACGAATACGTAAAATTGCTTCCATAGAGCGAATGACGATTGTAACGTGCCCCGAGTTCCATGAAAAAACCAGCTTTGGTTTTCAGAAAACCCGAAGCATACACACTCAAAATGCCGGTTTTGGCGGTGTCGGCACCCAAGGGTGGAGACGTATATTTTCCAAAACTGCTGTACGATTCGTAGGTTTGGTCGGTGTTGTTGAAACGATAATCCGCTCCCGTAATCAATTCAAGGTTATCGTTGATTTTAAGTGAATTATACAATTCAACAAATTGAGTGGTGCCTCCATAATATTGTTTTGCGTATTTGTTGAATGCCCCTTTCTCTACCGAAGTAGAATCGTCTATGTAGGTACGTTTGCTCTGGCTGAAACCGTAGTTGAAGGTTAATTTCCCTTTTCCATACTGATGTTCTAAACCGGTGGCAATCATCCTAAATTTTTGGTCAATCGTAAAGTCTTTTTCGTCGGCAAATGCCCCTGCATCAATATCGGATTGATATCCGTTGAGTAACGTTCGGAATTTTAGCATTAGGCTTTTAGAAAGATTCAATCCTACGTTGGCCAATACATTGTTTTGACTAATGCCATCATTATCAAAGCCTTTACTTTCTTTGTCATAAGCTGAAGAAAAACCTTTGGAGGTCAAACGGGTGTATTGAACGTTATAATATCCTTTTGAAAAAGAACCGTTAATGCCTGCCGACCCCCGAAATGTGCCATACGAACCCGCGTTTAAAGAGGCTGTTCCTGCCAAAGGCTTTGCAGCTTTTCCTTTTTTTGTAAAGATATTGATGACCCCTGCTACGGCGTCGGAGCCATATAACGTCGATTGCGCTCCTTTTAAGATTTCGATGCGTTCACATTCGCCTACGGTGAGCATGTTCAAATCAAACGTTGGACTAATGAAGGATGGGTCATACACAGGCATTCCATCAATAAGAATGAGCGTGTTGCCCGTACTTGAGCCGCGTAGATACACGTCCTGATTGGTGCCGTTGGGGCCTTGGGCGCCCACAATCATCAGCCCTACCTGGCGTGTCAGCAACTCGCCCAGGGTTTGTGATTGATACTTTTGCAGAACAGAGTCCGATAAAATCGTTACCACTTTACCCGTTTGGGATTGTTTTTGGGCAAACTTGTTGGCCGTAATGGTGACTTCTTCCAAAGTCACTTCCTGTTGAGCAAACGAGGCGTGCGCGATGAAGCCAAGCGCGAAACCGACCGATTTAAAAATCCGGTTCATAGAAATAAGAAGAGTTATGTCCCTTTTTTAGTTTGATTGGGACTTGATACAAATGAGCTACCGCTCAATCGGGGCGCATCCTCCGTACGCAACGACTAAGAATGACTTCGGGCAGGTCTCCTGACTCGTTTCGTCGCCCTTGCACCTTCCCAGCTTTTAGTTTACAGTTTTTAGTTTGCGGTTTACAGTTTGAGGTTCACAATGAAATATTGCTACCAACCTACTGCCTACTGCCTACTGTTTACTGCCTACTGTTTACCAGTGGTTTTTGCAGTTTAAGAGCGACTTTGGGTGAAACTTACAGTTGCGGGGACAGTTTCCGCTTTGAACGGAATTCCCTATTAAGCCGTCGAAGCTTGCCATGAAGCAAGCATGAGGCACCCAAAACTGATGCAAAGGTAAGGGAGAAGTGGGGAAGGGGAGTAAGAAGTAGGACTTATTTTTTCTACAAAAATGAATTCACTCAGAAATGATACGATAATTGAGTTTGTAAACTGATTTTGTACGAACGATAATCAAGAAAAATAACTTTGTTCTGCGCTGTATAAACTTGGTAATACAAAGAGGGTTGAATAATCCAGCTAAGAGAAGAGGTAACCTTATAGCTAATGCCA
>JBDHXS010000650.1:0-3777 GCA_039810845.1 Runella sp.
TAAAAACCGATGAATCAATCGGTTGAGACGGTGCTACCAAGTTAACTCCCCGCATTTTCTGTCCACTATATATAGGAGGTGAAGGTCGCGTACAACTTACGGTCAGCAGTGCCATAAGCAGTAGGCCATAAGCAGTAGATAAGAGGTATTGGTTAAGGGTTTTCACGATAAGGGATTGGGATTTAACAAAAAAGCCGCTCAACTGAGCGGCTTACTGTTTTTTAATTTATTATTCCAAACGGCGCCGTCGCGGGACGTGCGAGAGTTTTACCCCAAATACGTCTTCAACGCTTTGCTGCGTGAGGTATGACGTAGGCGGCGGATGGCTTTTTCTTTGATTTGACGTACACGCTCGCGCGTCAGGTTGAATTTTTCACCAATTTCTTCGAGAGTCATGGGATGTTCTCCATTCAAACCGAAGTAAAGGGCAATCACATCCGATTCCCGTTGGGTAAGGGTAGAAAGCGCCCGAGCTACTTCTTTGCGAAGTGAATCGTTGATTAGTCCCTGGTCGGGCTTTTCTTCCATGTCGTTTTCGAGAACGTCCAACAGGCTATTTTCTTCTCCTTGCACAAAGGGCGCATCCATCGAAACGTGACGACCAGAAATCTTGAGTGTATCAACCACTTCGTTAGCAGAAATATCCAATACTTCGGCTAACTCTTCGGGCGAAGGCTCTCGCTCAAATTTTTGTTCGAGGTCTGAAAACGTTTTTGATATTTTATTCAATGAACCTACTCGGTTCAACGGCAGACGCACGATACGGGATTGTTCAGCCAATGCCTGCAAAATGGATTGACGAATCCACCAAACGGCATAAGAGATGAACTTGAAACCACGGGTTTCGTCAAAGCGTTGAGCGGCTTTGATCAAACCTAAGTTTCCTTCATTGATTAGGTCGCCGAGCGAAAGTCCTTGGTTTTGGTATTGTTTGGCTACTGATACCACAAAACGGAGGTTGGCTTTAGTCAATCTTTCCAAAGCTTGCTGATCTCCTTCCCGAATCCGTTGCGCCAAAGTTACCTCCTCATCGGGAGTTAGCAAATCTACCTTACCAATCTCCTGCAAATACTTGTCAAGCGATTGGCTTTCGCGGTTGGTTATCTGCTTACTAATTTTAAGCTGTCTCATTTATCTTTACTTTGGTGCTTTTTACTTCTTTAATGGTAACGAAAAAAGCGAATCAAAAGTTGATTTTTATTTTCTTTTTAAGTTAAAAAACCTAAAATCTACTTATCGAGGGCGGCGGTTATCGTCACGACGTCGGTCACCTCCTCTATCATTGCGCTCACCACGGTCTTCGCGGGGAGGTCTTTCTACAAATCCTTCTGGTTTAGGCAACAATACCTTACGAGAAAGTCGATACTTGCCCGTTTTCTTATCATGTTCTACCAGTTTTACTTGCACTTCCTCTCCTACTTGTAATACACCATCCATGGTTTCGAGGCGTTCCCATGTAATTTCAGAAATATGCAAAAGGCCGTCTTTGCCTGGCATGAATTCAACAAATGCCCCAAAAGGCTGGAGAGTTTTCACAATTCCCGTATAAACTTCTCCTACTTCTGGAATAGCAACGATACCTTTGATTCGTTTTACGGCAATGTTCATACTATCTGCATTGGCAGAGAAAATACTCACATAGCCCATATTGTCACGTTCTTCTATGGTTACTGTCGCCCCAGATACACGTTGAATCTCTTGTACCACTTTGCCACCAGGCCCGATTACGCCACCAATTTGGTCTTGTGCAATCTGAATTACCACAGCACGAGGCGACTGTGGTTTGAGGTCTTCTCGTACTTCAGTAATGGCTTTCTTCATTTCGCCCAAAATGTGCAAACGTCCCCGGCGGGCCTGATCTAAGGCTTCAGCCAACACTTCATAAGAAAGCCCATTTACTTTCAAGTCCATTTGGCAAGCAGTGATACCATTTTCAGTACCCGTCACCTTAAAGTCCATGTCACCAAGGTGGTCTTCATCGCCTAAGATATCAGACAATACAGCGTATTTACCTGCCTCGTCGGTAATCAACCCCATGGCAATTCCCGCTACGGGCGCTTTGATTTTAACCCCAGCGTCCATCAATGCTAGTGTACCTGCACATACAGTAGCCATTGAAGATGAGCCATTTGATTCCAAAATATCCGACACAACACGAATTGTATAGGGGTTTTCTTCATCAGGTGGCAATACTTTTTTCAATGAACGGTGTGCCAAATTGCCGTGTCCTACTTCGCGACGACCTGGGCCACGATTAGGTTTTACTTCACCTGTTGAAAAGCCCGGGAAATTATAATGCAACAAGAAGCGTCCATATCCATAATACATGGCTGTATCAATGATTTGCTCATCCATCTTAGTCCCCAACGTCACCGTAGTGAGGGATTGGGTTTCGCCACGAGTAAACAAGGCTGAACCATGCGGTGAAGGCAAGAAGTCCACTTCGCACATAATAGGGCGAATTTGATCAAGGGCTCGTCCGTCCAAACGGCTACGTTCATCCAACACCAAACGGCGCGACGCTTCCCATTCAAAATCGTGGTAGTAACGCTTAATAAGACCTACTTTTGCCTCATAGGTATCAGGATTCGCAGCTTTGTATTGTTCTAAAAACTCCGTAATAACAGCCTTGAAACCCTCTTTACGCACTTGTTTATTTGCACTTCCTTGGCGTGCCACGGCATAAATTTTATCATAACAAGCCTCGCGTACTTGCTCACGTAGCTCTTCATCGTGTACTACATATTCAAAAGCACGCTTTTCAGTTTTACCTGCTGCCGCTTCAAATTCTTTCTGAACAGCACACTGCAGCTTAATGGCTTCGTGAGCCAGTTTAATAGCCTCAATCATCTCTTCTTCAGAGGATTCGCTCATTTCGCCTTCTACCATGCAAATATCTTTTTCAGACGCTGCAACTATAAGATCAAGCGTAGCAGATTTAAGTTGTGAAGTAGGTGGATTGATGATGTATTCACCATTGATTTTGGCAACCCGTACTTCAGAGATAGGTCCATTGAAAGGAATATCCGTAATCATCAATGCCGATGAGGCTGCCAAAGCCGCCAAGGCATCTGGCAAAACTTCAGCATCTGCCGAAATCAAAAATACGTTTACTTGTGTATCGGCATAGAAATCGTCGGGAAACATCGGACGTAACGCACGGTCAACCAAACGGCTTACCAGTACTTCGTGATCAGAAAGCCGCCCTTCGCGTTTCTGAAAGCTTCCTGGAATCCGTCCAGCTGCAGCAAACTTTTCTTGGTAATCAACCGAAAGTGGCAAAAAATCAGTGCCAGGTCTAGCTTCGGGATTAGAAACAACCGTTGCCAGTAACATGGTATTGCCCATACGGACAACCACCGAGCCATTGGCTTGTCTGGCTAATTTTCCAGTTTCGATTGTAATAGTACGACCATCGGGGAGGGTGATGGTTTTCGTGATGATGTTAAACATGAAAGAAGAATTAATAAACCGCTTTTGAACCTGCTCTTCCGCTAATGACGCAGGCTATTTGTATAAAACCGCAAAAAAAAATTATTTACTTACCAATGTGAAGAGAAATGACAAACAGGGAATCCAAATCGCTTGGAATTCCCTGTTTGAGGTATCGCATTACTTTCTGATATTCAGTTCCGCGATGATAGCACGATAACGGCTGATGTCATTCTTTTGGAGATAATTCAGTAATCGTCTGCGCTTTCCTACCAACTTTAAAAGACCAAGGCGGCTCGCACTATCGTGCTTTTGCTGCTTCAAGTGCTCAGTTAGGTGGTTGAT
>JBDHXS010000651.1:0-3777 GCA_039810845.1 Runella sp.
TCCACAAAATCTTTGGCAGGCGCATCGCACATAGGACACACGTAAGAAGCAGACAGCGGCGCAGCTATGTCTGCGACTGTGAGGCAGTGCTTACATTGCATTACTTTTTGGGCAGTGGCTGGCTTGATGCCCGAAGTTTTGCGGGTAATACTTGCTTTTTTTGCTGTTGATAATTGTTCGTAATATTTCAGGGTCAAACGGCGAAGAACTTCGGGTAAGTTTTTGCGAGCGACATCCCCTGCAAAGATTTCCCATTCGGTATTTCCAATATAAAAATCGGGGGAGTGAACAATGCGAAAGCGTTGATATTCGGACGATAAGGGTTCTATTACGATGGTAGAAGTAGTTTCGGCATTGCGTTGTCCAATGCTAAAACTTAGGCTTGAGGTGCGAATACGAAGCCGTTCAAAGGCATCTACGAGTTCAGTTTTGAGTCGTAAAGCGGCAGCGTCTGCATCAGGAAGTTGCCAGTTGAGTTCGAGCGAAGAATAATGAGTGTGTATTCCCCAAATGCCGAGTAGTTTCTCCCATTGATAAATGGTTTCTTTCGGAATGTCCCTGATAATGAATGTTTTGAATGGGGTAGGGTAGAGGCGTCCAATCTTCGTATCTATGCAAAGCTGACAAAACGCCTCGATAAAATCAGATTCAAATTCATTATTGCGCTGATATAAACCAATCCAATAGCGGTCTTCGTAACGGTAAATGCCTTCGTGGTGTGGATATGGCTTAGGGGTCAATTTAAGTTCTTTCTGAATGGGCCGAGTACGTCCTGTAAACTTTGTCGCTACGGCTTCGTACAACTCATCAAAAGTGGGAGTGGAATGAGTAATATCCCTAAAAAATTCTATTCGCTCATACCAATATGCTTCAATGTATTTGATCCAAAGTGCAATTTGTTCTCCGTCCAATAATTTAGGCCATACGTGTGTACCTCCTAAATCAGGCAGATTGACCACCAAATACCAAAAAGAAGGCGTAGAGGAGGCAATAAAATTCAGCTCGCCCGTCAGCGGCCGGATAAGCTCTTGGGTGGGGTCAATGAGATTTACTTTGAAGCGTGGACGAAAATCAAACTCGTCCAGAATATCCAGATAATCGCCCGAACGTAGCCACAACAACTGCGGAAAAATATTTTGTGCTACTACCGACGACACTATATTGGGGTGCGTAGAAATGACATCTTCTACCTGAAAGCCCTGCATACCGAGTTGTTGACGAAGGGTTGGGATTTGAGTATCTGTACAAGGCAAGAGCAGGTCTTGACGGAAGCCCACTTCCATTTTGCCCAATGCCCATTGCCGCGACAAAGCCGCTAATCGTTGGAGTTCATCGGGCGTAACTACGCCGCCAAGGGTTGAGATGCGGAGGAAAGGCATGTGTTTTCTATTGATTTATTGTCGAGCTAACGTTTTTGCTTCAATTTCTTTCAGATACATTTTTACGGCCTTTGCGGCTTCGGTTTTTTGCTCAACGGTTGAGTCAAAAAGATGAGTACGCAAATTTTCATATATTTCCATTGTTTTCCATAAGGCGGTAACCAAATCTGGTGCATTTAATTTAGAGGTTGTTTTGGTAAGCGCTTTCAAGTCATCGGCGGTCAGCTTTGTTTCTACTTTCCGTACTCCGCGTGGTTGGTTGCCATTTCTTATGTGTAGCAAAGGCCCTAATACGACCATTCGTAGAAACCCAAGAAAATCAAAGGCTTCAAACAATTCACCTCTGCCTATTTTCAACGCGGCATAGTGTATCCAGACCCAAAATCTATCTTCAATCCATTGATAATCAGGATACGGCCAAGCATCTGTTGTATTCTTAATAATAGTTGTCAGTACGTTATCTCGCTCCCAAACCACTACTGGATTTTCCACTCGGTCATGAAATTCGTCTGTAGTCAGAAATTTTATGTCCACATGCAAAAGCGGATTGTTGTACAAACAAATCAAAACCCGGGGCTCTCCCACGTGTTCTCCCGTAAATGCGGAAAGCACAGTACCAAACTGATTGGCAACAGCTTTCATTTGGTTGGGGTCATGGGCTATTTTTGTCTTTGAAACCACAATCAGATCTAAATCTGAGAAAGCATCTGTCTCGTTGGTAATCCAAGAACCTGCAACGGCAAGGCCGATCATGTCGTAAGATTCCTGTAAAATGGCAATGACATTATTGATAATAGAGTGAAACATAATGTGTGGCATAGCTTTGTTCGTTTTGGGCAATTATCTCAAAACCTTTTCCTAAAATCGAAAGTTCGTCCAATGCGACATTTATCTCATCTTTTACTACTTCTAAACTTTTTCCAAACTCCCTTCCAAGATTGCTTTCACTTCTGGCCGACAACTTCCGCAGCCTGTACCTGCCCCCGTTTGTTGACACAGTGCCTGAAAATCGGAGCATCCGCTCTGAATGGCCTCCCTCAAGTTGCCGTCACCCACGTTATTGCACGAACAAACTACTTTGCCTTTGAGGGCATTGCCGCTTTTACCACTGCGCAAGAGTTGGAGACGTTTGTCAGACAGCTCCGTTTGGTGTTGAATCAAGGACTTGTATTCTACAAATTCTGATTTATCTCCCAACAAAAGCGCCCCTACCAATTTATCGCCGTAAATAATGCACTTTTTGTAAAAACGCTTTTGCTTATCTGCGAAAACCACTTCTTCATAACCCACTCCCGAACCATTGGCAGGGATTTCGACCATGCCCAGCGAACATAAATCCAATCCTTCCATTTTCAGGATATTCATGGAAAGGGTGGGACGATAATAGCTTTGTACATCGCCATTGAGGTGGGCACAGAGGGCTTCTGCTTGCTCTTCAGCCGCCGCAGTGATTCCAAACAATTGCCCTTCAAACTCGGCTACTTCGCCAATGGCAAAAATATGGGGGTCGGAAGTTTGGAGATAGGCGTTGACCACAATACCGCGTTGGACTTCCAAATCGGCTTTTTTTGCGATTTCTACGTTAGGGGTTGTACCAATCGTAACTACTACTGCATTACATTCCAATACTTGCCCAGAAGTAAGCCGCACGCCATTGACGCGCTGTTTTCCAGTTAAATATTTGACCTCGTCGTTGTAAAACACCTCTACACCTCTATCAGTGAGTTCTTCGTGCAAGAGAGAACTTGCAGTGGCGTCTAATTGCCGATTCATGAGTCGGGAGCCGCGATGTACTACCGTGGCTTTCATGCCGATATGGCGTAGCGAGGCAGCCAATTCTAACCCTAAAAGCCCACCCCCTACGACGACAATGTGGCTTTTGGGAGCGAGATAGTTTTTCAAGCGGTCGGCATCTTGGCGGGTGCGCATCGTAAAAACGCCATCCATCGAAATATCGTAGTCGCGTGGGAGTGCAGCGCGGCTACCCGTAGCAATCACGAGTTTATCGTAAGAATAGGTATTTCCGCGAGAATCACGAACGACTTTCCGCTCACGGTCAATGCTTTCGATACTTACGCCTTCGTACAAGTGTACCAAAGCTCGCTCATCGTCTTGCATTTTGAGTAATTTCTCCCAACGCATAGCCCCGCTGATGTAGTCGGGTAGCATGACACGATTATAGAAAGCAAAAGGCTCTTTGCTAAATACGTGCAGTTCGTCGGTAAGGTTATGCTGACGGTGTGTTGTCACAAATTTATAGGCCGCAGCTCCTGCACCAACCACAATGATTTTTTCTTTGGGCTTGCTGAATTTTGTTACTTGAACCGCCGCAAACTTAAAATCAGGTTCTTTAGAATAAGGGTCAAGCAAATCGCTGGTGATGTTGTTGGCACGAGCT
>JBDHXS010000652.1:0-3761 GCA_039810845.1 Runella sp.
GCGTTGAGTCCGACGCGCGGGCGGCGTCGGCATTGAACCCGGCGCCGGAGTGGTTACCAACATCCATGGGCGCATTATACAAGATTAACCGCCACTTTCCACAAATTTTTGTTGATTATTACAAGCTGAATCAATCAAATGCCCCAGAATTTCCTTTTTTGACCATTTTCCAGGACGGGGTTTTAGGGATGCCTGTTCCTCATTAATATTTTGAAGTGACGGAATTACTTGTGTTATAATTCCCCTTAAATGATTGGCTGTAGATTTCATATTTCAAAGGTTTTGGATATACGTTTATTTTCCAACAGTTTAAAAGATACAACTTTGGCAAAGTTTTGAACCTCTACAAGCTTATGCTTCACTTCTTCCTCAAACCGAAACTTATTCACTCCAATCATCACCCGTTTATTAGTTTGAAGAGCTGAAAGGGTGGTTTCAAAACTTTCTTCTATTGGGTCTTGAATAAAATTTTCCTCAAACGCATCCATCAATCCTCCCTTTTCTTCTACTTGCAAAAACAGCTCCCATGCCGCATCAATCAACTGAAGGGTGAGGTGTTCGAGATAATAACTCCCCGCAGTAGGATCAACGATTTTGTCCAAATGCGCTTCTTCTTTAAGTAAAGTAGAAAGATTTCGAGCTATTCGTTCCGAAAAATCGTCAGGGGTCTTCAATGTGGCATCATAGGAGTGGACTGTCAGCGCATCGCAACCACCAATTACCGCGCTCATTGCCTCAGAAGTAGCACGTAACATATTGGAATCAATGCCAATAGCAGCACTATAAAAAGTAGAGGTTTGGGCGTGAATGAATGTGTTTACAGTTTGAGGTTTACTGTTTACTGTTTGTTTTTCTAACTCTGAATCGGAAAGCGAAACGTCACCCAATATAAACTGTAAATTATTAACTGTAAACTGCAAACTGACTTTCTCCCACAAATACCTCAACGCCCGCAGCTTGGCGATTTCGATAAAGTAATTTGTCCCTACCGAAACCGAAAAATCAAGTTTAGCACTTACTTCTTCTGCTGTCAATCCCAAATCAGTCAATTTATCCATGTAAGTTACGGCCGATGCAAGCGTAAAAGCCAGTTCTTGCACGGCATTAGCCCCTGCATTGTGAAAAGGATGGCTACTTATGCACACAGTCCGAAATTGGGGCGAGTTTTGGGTATTCCTCACCACAAAAGCCAACTCCTCAAAATACGTTTCAGGAAACTGCCCCGTAGTCATCCATTGAGCTACCCCATCGTTTGCAAAACCACCCTTCATTTGATAAGGCATGAATTTTTGTAACTCTTCTACAACAAGCATTTCCTGACCATTTGTTTGAAAGTAAACAGGAGTATCGCTCAATTTTAAGCCATTGAATAGTTTGGGGAATTCGATTTCTTCCGCCTTCTTCTTCCCTAAATCTAACCCTATGGCATCGGCACCTTTTTGTAAAACTGCCTTCATTTTAGCATTAGTAGCCTTTTCATTCTCATACAAAAGCACGGGTTGATTCAACCACCCCGCTGGTTTTTGTTGTACAAGCTGTACCGAGGCCAAACGTTCATCTGTCAAATCTTCCGCTGTATAGTAAGGCTCCACAACCAATCCTTCAGGTGTGTTCCAAAGAAGATGTGTATCAAAATCTTTTCCTTTTAAGTCTTTGATAACCTGTTGTTTCCAAACTGATTTATCAGCCGATGAAAACTCAGAAAAAAGCGGTAAGTTCATACAATGTTGTACTTTTTAGGCAAGATAATAATCACAAAAAACGATCAGGTAAAATTAGACTTTATATATTTCCATTTCAAGATAAAACAAGGATTTGCTGCTATATAAGTATAGATTCAATGGTTTAATTTACATTTTCGTAAAATTTGATTTTTCTGACTAAAATCAGTATCTTTTTCTTGTTGATTATGTGTAAGTTTTCCCTAATTTTGCAGCCCTTTGTCCAAAAAAACAGTGCTTGGTGAATAATCATTTGCGACGCGAAGTCGAAGAGGTATGGGATAAATGCCTGCAAGTAATCAAGGCAAATATCTCCGAACAAAGTTTTAATACCTGGTTTGAGCCGATTCTCCCTTTTCGGCTTGATGGGAAAACTTTGACCATCCAAGTCCCAAGTCAGTTTTTTTATGAGTGGTTGGAAGAGAATTACATTCACGTTTTAAGAAGAGCACTGGACTACGCCATCGGTCGCGACGGGCAACTGGAATATTCGATTATTGTCGATACCGGCACCGACCGTCAGCCAGCTATCAAAGTTCACGTACCTACCACCAATTCTCCCGAAGCTGCCGAAGCAAGGCAAAAAGCTGCTTCTGAACCCAAAAAAGTAAATCAATCATCTCCCAGAGGGCCTGATTCTGCCGAATTGGATTTATACCTCAATTCCAATTATAGTTTTGACAACTACATCGAAGGTGACTGCAACCGCTTGGCTCGCTCGGCAGGTATGGCCGTAGCTCAACGCCCGGGCGTTACATCATTCAATCCATTACTCATTTATGGCGGCGTAGGTTTGGGAAAAACCCATTTGGTACAGGCTATTGGAAATCACATCAAAGGCCATTTCCGTGACAAGTCGGTGTTGTACGTTTCGTCCGAAAAATTTACCAATCAATTTATCAACGCCATCAAAAGTAATACGCTCCAAGATTTTACGGACTTTTACATGAAAGTAGATACATTGATTTTGGACGATGTACAGTTTTTGTCGGGCAAAGAAAAAACACAGGATACTTTTTTCCATATATTCAATCACTTACACCAATCAGGACGGCAAATTATTATGACCTCCGACCGTCGGCCTAGCGAATTACAAGGCTTGCAAGACCGATTATTATCACGATTTAAGTGGGGGTTAACAGCTGACTTACAACAACCTGATTTTGAGACCCGTATTGCCATCATTCAGCGCAAATTACAGGCCGAAGGCATTTACATTGATGCGGGTGTGATTGAGTATGTGGCTCACAGTGTCAACACCAACGTGCGCGAACTGGAAGGCGTTATTATTTCATTGATGGCCCAAGCATCGTTGGTACGGCGCGATATTGACTTAGAGCTGACCAAAAGCGTGTTGAAAAACATTGTCACGGCAGAAGAAAAAGATGTCAACATTGATACAATCCAAGACTTAGTGGCCGACTATTCCGAGGTTACCGTTGCCGATTTAAAGAGTAAAAGCCGTAAAAAAGAGCTTGTTTACCCACGTCAGGTAGCGATGTATTTTGCCAAAGAGTTTACCAATCTTTCTTTAAAATCAATCGGTTATCACTTCGGAGGGCGCGACCACAGCACGGTCATTCACGCCATTCAGACCATCAGCGATTTGATGGAACAAGACGAGGCTGTCAAAGAAACTATTCAAAAAATTCGGAGTAATTTTGGGTAGATGGTTGCAAAGTTTACCGTTTCAAGTTTACAATTAAGTAATTTGAAATCGTTAACTTACTCGCTCTAATGATCTTATCGCTTTGTACAAGTTCTTCACTCGAAGCCAAATTTCGTCCATCCGCTGGGACTCCTTCATGGCGAGTTCACCGCAGCGGATATTGTATGCCTATTCGTGGTACTTGGATGTAGTAGCTCCTCATTGGCAAGCATTGATTTTAGAAGAAAATGGCGTTTGGAAGGCTGTTATGCCGCTGCCTATTCAGTACAAATGGGGCCTGTCGGTGGTGCAACAACCGTTTTTCTGTCAGTTTTTAGGGATTTTTACAACACCCTTGGTCGAGCTTGCCTCGGTGGAAACCGCCTTTTTGG
>JBDHXS010000653.1:0-3756 GCA_039810845.1 Runella sp.
TCTCTCAAGCCTTTAGCATCTATCTCTGAAAAATCGCGAAGCTGATTGCTGTCCACATCAAGTACCATGGTTACTTCACCATTAGGGGCAAAAACAGGCAAAACTATCTCAGATTTTGAAGCAGAACTACAGGCAATGTGTCCAGGAAAGAGTTCCACATCAGGTACAATAATGATTTCACGACGGCTATAGCAAGCCCCACAAACACCTTTGTCAAAATTGATACGAGTACAAGCAATCGGACCTTGAAAAGGGCCTAAAACCAAGTGATTGTCTTTTTTGAGATAAAAACCTATCCAGAAGAAGTCAAAACCTTGGCGAAGAGCAGCTACAATATTGGCTAAATTAGCGATTAAATCTGTTTCACCTTCAACAAGAGCTGCAATTTGAGGTACTAAAATTTCATAAATCACACTCCGGTTGGAGGTGGCAGGGAGAGATAATGTTTCAGCCATTTTTTTAATTTTCGAGGTTGCAAGAATAACAATTTAGAATGAAAAAATAATGTTGAATGTAGTGTCTTGATATTCTTTAACTTTGTAATCTTTTGATTATTGTTGCCAATCCCTCCTGAATATTAAGATAGTGTAGTTTTGGGAATTTTAGTTTCTATTACATTGTTAATGGGTGTGCTGTCCAATTTAATCTTGCTTGCTGCGTTTATATTATGGATGAATAAAAAATTAGAACAATGAAAATACTTTTCAATATACTCTTAATCTTCATCTTTTTATTAGCCTTTGTTCCTGCATTTCGACGATTTATGTTCTGGTTATTGGTCGGACGACAATTGGTAAAGGAACAGAAGAAGGCTAATCAACAAACAAAACGACGTGAAGGAGAAATTAGAGTAGAGCCTAATCCTACCAATACAAATCAATCTCGTTTCAAGGGTGGAGATTATGTGGACTATGAAGAAGTCAAAGATTAGTTTAGTATTTGCAGTTTATAGTTTTTAGGTTGTTATTTACTGTACATTACATGCCTTTGACTAACAATCATTGATTAAAAATGTGGGATTGGCTATCTACAGAATGGTTTACTTTCTCTAAGTTACGTGCTTTTACATGGGCACATCCATATTACTTATATGGTATTCTGGCTATTCCTATTGCATTTTGGCTTCGTAATGTCTTTCATGCAGGTGCTTTTCAGCGAATGAGTATTACCTTCATAAATCCTGAAACACCTCGTAGCTTATCGGTGTGGCTACGATTTTTGTTTCCAACTGCTGGTTTTTTAGCCTCAAGTTGTTTATTAATAGCTTTAGCTCGCCCTCAGTTAATTAATTCGCTCACTGAGCGAGATGCCGAAGTCATTGACATTATGTTGGCTTTAGACATTTCGGATTCTATGTTAGAAAAAGATCTACCTCCTAACCGATTGACCTCAGCAAAAACAGTGGCAAAATCTTTTATTATGGGTCGATTACAAGATAGGGTCGGTTTGGTATTATTTGCAGGAGAGGCATTTACATTTTGTCCATTGACTAATGACTACGA
Source organism: Runella sp. (assembly GCA_039810845.1). GTDB lineage: Bacteria > Bacteroidota > Bacteroidia > Cytophagales > Spirosomataceae > Runella. Next base: position 1,503 of record JBDHXS010000653.1, read on the forward strand.
ACTACTTTATGGCCTTTTAGAAGAAGTCAACCATCGTATGATATCAGTATCTGGGACTGCCGTGGGTAGTGCTTTGGCGGTATGTATCAATCGGTTACGTGAAAGTATGGCTAAATCTAAAGTGATTATTTTATTGAGTGATGGAGAAAATACTGCGGGAAATTTAGATCCTATTACCGCTGCCAAATTAGCCAAAGCCTTTGGGATAAAAGTTTATACAATTGCTATAGGTAGAGGTACCTCACATCGTGTTGGTACCGATTCTCTAACGGTGTCACTTACTGTTCCTGATGAAGGCACACTCCTTACAATTGCAAAAGCTACTAATGGGCAATTTTACTGAGCTACTGACAATGCTATTTTAGCGAATATTTTTCAACAAATAGACCGTTTGGAACGAGTAAAGGTGAAAAATCGCCGTTATCAAGAAGTGAAAGATTTTTATCGTATTTATCTCAACTGGGCAATTGCCTTCTTTTTGGTGATGATGTTTCTGAAAGTCACTTTTATTGCCAATGTTTTAGAAGATTAATCGCTTATAGTTGCGACAGAAACTTGCTGACTGACCCGGGCTATAGGGTCAGCGATGCCATCAGGATCATTTGACGCTACACCATACGTTGGGATATTGTTCCCTCTAATCAATAAAAGCCCTGCTACATGAGGAGCGGCCATAGATGTTCCTGACAGAATGGCATAACGACCATTCATGTAAGTTGAGAGAATTCTAACCCCATAAGCAGCTACATCTACTGATTCGTTACCATAATTAGAAAAACTTGCGAACTTTCCTGTACTATCCACAGCTGAAACAGTAAATATATTGGTATGGTTTACCCTTCCTGGCGAAAAATTAGTAGCCAATTTACCATCATTTCCTGCTGCTATGGCAAACAAAATGCCTTTATCGGCAGCAGCTTTGACTTCACGGTCTAACGTAGTTGAAATTCCTTCTAAACCTAAACTCATATTAACTACATCACCTGCTTTTCCATTTTGGCTTACATGTACTACTGCAGCCACTACACTTGAAAGTCGCCCTTCACCAAGCTGATCCAGTACTTTCAGGGAAACTAATTGCACGCCTGAAGCCACACCTACAACCCCAATTGTATTGTTAAGTGCACCAATAATACCTGCTACATGTGTACCGTGCCCATTGTTGTCATCAGCAGAGCTTTGTCCACTAATAAATGATAAACTACGCTCAGTATCCACATTCAAATCAGGATGATCAAGATCAACTCCAGTATCAATAATCCAAACGGTTTTCTGTTGAAAATTTTGACCGTTCCCGTATCCTGTTTTTCTTACGCTCCAGGTGATAGATGTGGGTGATACGACATCTACACAAGAGCATGTACTTACAATACGATCGGGTTCAACAATTTCAACAGCAGATTCATTTTGTAATGTAATGACTTCTTCTTTGGTGAGGGTGGCTAAAAAACCATTCTTATGGCCTGAGAAAGTTCTTTTAATAGCATTGGGGTTAAAATGATTTTTTTCAAAAAGTTGTTCTGATAAAGCCGCAATTCGAGCATTATTGCCTTGCTGAACTACAATTGTTGGGCTACGACTCTCTGCGAGTGTTACTATATATTCACCTTCGATGATTTCACCATTGTGCGCAGAGGCTGCTACCAAACAATCAGCTGATGGAGTTGGAACATTATTGTCGCGTTCGCAGGAAGCCAACCAAAGCACTCCTAAGATCACTTTTACCTTTTTCATTGTACGGGAAGATTATGATAAACAAGAAATAAGGTAAAGATTGTATTCAGGAGGTAAGTGGTTTGGTTTGATAATTTTGTATTTTAACGCTTACTTTTCCGCGAAAATTGTTTATATAAAAATAAAATCGGCAGTTTGGAGTAACGTCCATAAACATTTCTCCAAACTGCCGATAGAAATCTGCCTATTTTAGAATTACTTTTTGGCTTTGGTGACCTCTTTCTCTTTATACTCTTTGTTGAGACCATCTACAATCTTTTTGGTTACATCCAAACTGGCATCAGCGAAGAGAATACCACCTCCTTTGCTATAACCAAGCACAAATTCATAACCGTTTTCTTTGTTGTATTTTTTGATATACTCAAAGATATTTCCATAAAACTCTTCGGTTTTTTTCAACCTCTCCTCGTCCAATTTACGCAATTGCTCATCACGGTAGCGAGTTATATCCTGTTCTTCTTTCCCCAACTGAGCTTGAGCTGATTGAGCCTGATCTTGTGACAAAGCACCTTGTTGAGCA
>JBDHXS010000654.1:0-3742 GCA_039810845.1 Runella sp.
AAAAGGAAAAGCCAAAGGAGCCGTGAAATACATAAAAAAATTGAAAACCAAAGTCAATGCCGGCACAACTAACAGTTTAGCATCTACGTCTATTTTCATCAAAGCGATAAAGATAGTAGCGGGTAAAGCTACCGACAACACCATTTCTTTGATGCCATTGGTTTGCTCTTTATGCTTAAATTTTGAACGCAATATCAGACCTAACCCAATCAATGACAAAAGGGTAATTGCTTTTTGTAAAGCTTCACTCATAATATTAGGGGAAGAAGTGGGAAAATGAGGAGTGAGTAGTGAGAAGTGAAAATAATAAAAAATTAATCTGACTCCTCACTACTGACCGCACGGGCGGCCCCGTACTCGCTCCTAATTAGCTTATTGATTCAAGTGCACTTACAAACTGTTTGATTTCGTCCATCGTACCCATACTTACCCGACACCACGGTTTCCCTTGAATTTCGTAGCCACGCACCATAATACCTTTCGCCATCATTTTCTGAAGCAATTCTTTGCTCGGCATGTTGATGGGAAAAATCACAAAGTTGGTGTAAGAAGTTACGTATTTGTAGCCCAAACGATCCAGATTTTTGCAGAGATACGTTTTTACCTCATGGTTGAGTTTACGAGTCGTGTCCTGGAAATCAGCATCATCCATACTTGCTACAGCCGCCGCGATTGAGGTTTGGGTAATGCCCATTCCACCACGAGTAATCTTTTGGATTTGATCCAATGTAGAAGGCAAAGCAGCTATATACCCAACACGCAAACCTGCCATTCCCATAATTTTGGAGAAAGTACGGGCAATAATGACATTTTTCTTTTGCGTCAACAACGATACCATACTTTGTGTATCAGCTCCTACTGCCAGTTCAAGGTATGCTTCATCTACAAAAATGGGTACTTTTTCCGAAACACGTGAGCAGAAATCAAGCAGTTCTTTCCCTGATGTAATACTTCCCATCGGGTTGTTGGGGTTACAGATATAAACCAACTTGGTATCTTTATCAATCGCAGCTTCCATCGCTTTCAAGTCGTGTGACCAATCGCCTTTGCAGGGAACGGCTTTCCAGGTAGCTCCCGTAGCTTCGGCTACTTTCACCAACGACATGTAGGTTGGGTCAGCAGAAACAACGTTTCCACCTTTTTGGAACAATACAATCGCTACTTTTTCCAACAAATCAGACGAACCAGGGCCCATCATGATGTGGTCAGGCGCAACGCCTTCTTTTTTAGCTATTTTGCCTACTAAGTTTTCTAATTCTTTCCATGAATAACGGCTTCCAGTCGCAACCGATTCTGAAACTGCCTTACGGGCACTCATTGGCGGGCCATAAGGGTTTTCATTGGCATTAATACGGATCAACGTTGGAGGTGTTTTGGTTGTATTTTCCAAGAATGTTTCTCTCAACAAAGGACTGTGGAAGATATTACCATTGGCATCCAAACGTGAAGGAGTATTAGCAAATGCACCGATTGCAGGAGCAGCGGCCATGCCTCCAAGGGTCATTAAACCAGATTTTAGCAAACTGCGGCGGTTGATAATCTGTGTCATTAGTTCTTATGTTTTGTATGATTATTAGTTTGTTATTCCTTTGCTTTTGAGCTACTAAGTTAGTCAATTTGAGATTATTAACTTAATTTTCTTTGTAAAAGTTAGAAAAAATGTCAAAATGCAAAAACTTAGTTCTCTTTACTTACAAAATGTACTTATTTCTCTGCCCACCAAAGTTTCGTTTTCATATTATCAGCACCACCATTGAGGGCAATACCTTTGTCCAAACTGGCTTTGTTGAGTGAGTATTCACTTCCTGGATAAGGCAAACGAGTAGGCAATATGCCATCGTTTTCAAATACAGCCCGAGGGTCTTTGGGAGGCATTTCAGGAAAGCCTGTACGACGATATTCCGTCCAAGCCTCAATACCTACTCCATAAAGTGCAATCCATTTTTGCTCCAAGACTTTGGGTCGAGTTACTTCACCTACGGTAGCAAAATAAGTAGCCGGTACGGTCAAACCGTATTGTTCAAAAGAAGCGGTGATTCCTGCTTCAAAATATCCTTTGGCGGTTCCAGTCGTAATGTCTCCGTCAAGTACTGCTTCGGCCAAAATTAGGTTTACTTCAGCGGCGGTCATGAGTACGCTCGGTGCATCAATACGGGTAAATGCAGTACCTACGTTTGAACTGGTGGCCAAATAGGTTGTCGCAATGGCATCAGGCAAACCATTGGGATGACCCACATATTTACCTCCCACTGGAGTGGCATAAACAGTGATGCGGGTGTCGTTGAGGCTATTCATTTTATCAGCAAGGGTACTGCTTAAATTCCAGTCAGTACGGCTTTCCTGAATCAACACTTGGTGCCATTCGTTATTACTTGGCAAAACGGAGGTGCTACGTAAGACGGTATTGTCTGCATTAGCTGTAATGATTGGATACTTTGTAGGGTCACTTAAAATTTCACGCATGATCGCACGCGACTCGGTAGGCTTTTTTGCTGCCTGACGATTGGCCAAACGTAACCTCAGTGAGTTAGCAAAACGCTTCCAACGCATGATATTTCCGTTGTGGACAATATCCCCAGTAATAGCTGGTCCTGCAGGGTTTAATTTCTCGTTGGCAATTTTCAAATCATTCAACAAGGCTTCATAGATTTTTTCCTGCGAATCATACGCGGGGGTATAGATAGCTTCGGTTGCTGTACCTTTGAGCGCATCATTGTACGGTATTGCCCCCCAAAGGTCAGTCATCACCGAAAACAACCACGAACGCATAACCAAAGCCACCCCTTCATAATTTGCGTTAGGGGAAGTTCCTTGTGGTCCAGTTTCGGTAATAATTCGCTGAAAATTCACCAACCCATCATTAAAAAATGCTTGCCAGTTGTTGTTTTGCATGGCAGGTGAAATACCGTAATTATCCCCTTCATTCGAGTAAATATTCCGCGAAAGATATTGCATCCAGAGCATTGCACCGTCAAGATTAAGGCGTTCAAAACGGGTTCTTCCTCCCCAATAACGGTCAATAGAGCGCTCAAGGGCATAAGGCAACAGGTACTGAGCACTGATTTTAGTCGGATTGTTAGGAGCCACATTCATCTTATCAAACTCACTCGTACAAGATGATGCCGTAAGAATCATGGCCAAAGAGAGAAGTATGTATTTTTTCATAGTGTAAGTCTATTTGGTTAAAACTTCATGAATTTGATAGCAGGGTTGCCCTGCCATCAAGTAGGTTAGAATCCAAAAGTCAAGTTGAACCCTAAGCTCCGCGAACTGGGTAACTCTCCATAGGCAAATCCTTGACGGTTTCCTCCAAAACGATCCACTTCTGGGTCAATGTGGGGATGATTGCTGAACAAAATAGCCAAGTTGCGACCTACTACCGAGAATTTAACAGTACGAATCATGTATTTTTTCAACAATGCCTCAGGAATGCTGTACCCTAATGTCAACTCACGCAATTTTACGTAACTTCCGTCATAAATCACGGCTTCATGATAGCGACGTGGATTATTGTAACCATACAATTGATTGGCGGCCACGATGATGTCGTTTGGCGCATAAACTGCCGAACCATCCGCATTGGTACTTACCACTTTCACGCCTTTTCCGATGATACCCTCTTCACGACCCACAGCCGTTTCTTCGTACTGACCCGTCCATCGGGCTGTTCCGGTACCTTCATCAAAGAAGTCACCGCCCACACGTACATCCACCAAAGCCGAGAGTGAAACGCCTTTGTAAG
>JBDHXS010000655.1:0-3741 GCA_039810845.1 Runella sp.
GCAATGGTAACTTACACTAAAATGAAGCCAACCAACGATTTTACTTATTGTTATAGATTCACCAACATTCCTAATTTCCGATCTTCTTTCCAGCGTCCACGGGTAAAATCAGGGAATTTGACAGGGGCATTGCCACCCTGAATAGAAAGTGCCGACAGTGGCGTAACCGACGACCAAGAAGCTGCATCATAAACGTCCATGTCCAGCGCTGTACCGCGATTAAAGCAATCAATGAGGCGATAAATCAGGACAAAGTCCATTCCACCATGACCGCCGTTGCGCTCAATTTCTTCCTTCATTTTATTCCAAATCGGGTGTTTATACTGCTCCCGGAGGGCTTTGTATTCTTCGTCTTTGAGGAAACCATGCCCTTGCCCTTTTTTGGAAAAATGACTTGGATAACCCATGTGGAATGCCTTGGTGCCTGCCAACATATTAATACGACTGTAAGGGCGTGCCGTAACAATATCGTGCTGCACTAAAATGGAACGCCCTAAATGGGTTTTAATCAGGGTATTATTCATATCACCTTTCTTAAACCCTTTGCGATTATGAAACTCATTGGTGGCGTCAGTCATGGTTCCTGAATCTTCGCTTAGGCTTGCTTCCAAACTACTCATCGATACCAAGTGATTGAAACGGTCTCCACGATCAATGCTCATGTACTGCGAAACAGGGCCAAGGCCATGCATTGGATAGAGGTTTCCGTCACGAGCGAAATTGTGACGAATCCGCCACATGTTGTAGTAGTCTGTTTTCGAGAAAAGCATCTCACGCAAGTCGTGGATGTAGCCACATTCTGCGTAGGTAAGCGTTCCAAAAAGACCCTGATGCGCCATATTAAGTAACCAAAGTTCTTCGTCACCATAGCATACGTTTTCAAGCATCATACAGTTTTTCTGCGTTTGTTCGGCAGTATTCACCAATTTCCAGCAGTCCTCAAGCGTGTATGCAGCAGGCACTTCCGTTGCGGCATGTTTTCCCTGTTGCATGGCATATACACACATAGGTACGTGGTCTTCCCAAGGCGTAGCGATGATAACCAAATCAATGTCATCGCGGCGGCACATTTCTTTCCACGCATCTATTTTGGTATGGTAATAAGCGACGTCCGTCACGCCTTTTGACTCCAGCCAATCTTTGGTTCTTTTAGTATAACGTTCTTGAATGTCACAAACGGCAACGATTTTGGCTTTCGAACCGCAGGCATGTACCAGCTTAACGTGCCCAGAACCCCGATTACCGACCCCGATAAAAGCAACTCGAACTTGGGCAATGGGAGCACTTTTAAGCCCAATTACTGATTTGCCAACAGCTTTTGGTACTTCGTTGGAACGAGCAATTTGTGCTTCTATAGTATTGGCTTTGGAAGTAAATGGCAAGCCTAGAGCAGACCCTATGGCGGCCGTAGCTTTCAGGAATGAACGGCGCTCTAAAAGATTTTTCATGAAATGGGGAGGGGTTTGAAGGTTTGTAAATAGTCGATTTAGATATACAATGGCCTATTTGAAGTAATTATCCAATATGACAATTGTACTTAATAAAACACGGAAGCAAATTAATAAATTAATTTAAGAAACGGAAAAGGAAAGTTGGCACATAAATGTCATTCAACCATTAGCCAAGTATTTATAAGTATTTTAGGTAAAGATATCACTTTTAACAAGAATTAAACCTACAGCTATTTTGAAAACAAATGAATACCACTCTCACTTCACGCATCCCGCTCATTGACGGGCTTCGGGGTTTCGCCCTTCTCGGAATTATTTTGGCCCACTACGGCGGCTGGCACAGTGGCTGGTCGCTGCCCCAGGAAGTCAGCGCCCCTTACCAATCGGATACGCTCAGCCAAGTCATTTGGACTTTTGACGGTATCTTTGTTACGGGCAAATTCTTTGCCTTTTTCTCGTTTTTATTTGGCGTCAGTTTTGGATTAATGCTCCTCCGAACGGCGGAAAATAAAGGGAAATTTTTGCTGCGTTTTGCCTGGCGGTTGGCCATCTTAGGCATTATTGGGTTATTGCATCATTTGCATTGGCGGGGTGATATTCTGAGCATTTATGCCATTGCTGGTTTCGGACTTTTACTTTTTGCTAATGTTCCCGACCGCGTATTGCTTATTGTTGGAGTTTTGCTGGTGTTGAACATTCCTGCTCGCCTTCAGGATGCCTACATGGCACTCAATAAAATGGATACGGGAGCCATGTGGGGTCAAATTTTTGACGAGCCAGGCAACAAGCGTTATTTAGAACTCATTCGCGAAGGAAATTATTTACCATTTGTACTTGATAATTTGGCCGCATTTTCCAAAAAAATGCACTTCCAACTACTGAGTGGACGTATTTACATCACATTTGGGTTCTTTCTACTGGGTTTTTGGTTCGCTCGAAAACGTTTGTTGCAAAACTTTGAAAACGAACGTCCCTTTTTCAAAAAAATCTTGATTTATACGCTTGTCATTGTGCTTGTGTTAGTAGCGGTGGCGGTTGCTATTCAGCTAAGTGGCGTTTTTAACAACAATACCCAGCCTCCTTTGTGGCTCAATGCGCTGTTTTCTACCCTTTTTGATTTATTGAATGCCGCTATGGTGCTTTTTTATGTAGCTGGAATCTCCTTCTTGTTTTCAAAGAAAAGTTGGCATTCTATTTTAGAATCCATGGCTGTGATTGGAAAAATGGCCCTGACGAGTTACTTAACCCAAACGCTGTTGGGTTGGTTTATCTTTTTCGGGTTTGGATTCGATTTGTTGGGGCGAGTATCACCAGCCGTAGGGTATCTCATCGGCATTGGTGTCTTTTTAGCACAAATTGTAGGTAGCAAATATTGGCTAAGTCATTTTTATTATGGCCCTGTAGAATGGGCTTGGCGCTCGTTGACCTACCTACAAGCACAACCTTTTTTGAAAAAACGTTAACCGTGACTAACCGTTATTCGTTAACCACTAACCATTAATCTTATGCAACATACCCTCAGAACTCTCGCAGCAATAACCTTTGGGGCACTTTTAGTCGCTTGTCAGGCCGAACAATCGGAGACAAAACGCACCTCTTTTTTCGATGTATCGGGCATGGACACCACCGCCAAGCCTACCGACGATTTTTTTCAATATGCTAGTGGCAATTGGGTTAAAAATACCCAAATCCCTGCCGACCAAACAGGCTGGGGGTCGTTCTACACGCTTTATGAGGAAAACTTGGCCAAACTCTACACTATTTTGGAAGAAACAGCCAAAGGCTCGCATACCAAAGGCAGTTTAGAACAAAAAATCGGTGATTATTACACCTCGGGTATGGATACAGTCACGATTGAAAAGAAAGGCTACGAGCCTATCAAAGCAGACTTAGCCAAAGTAGATGCACTCAAAAACAAGCAAGATATTTTACATTATGCAGCTACCTTGAAATCCGACCCAGGTAGTGTGTGGTTTGGCATGTACGTAGGAAGCGATGAGAAAAACCCAGGCTACAACGCCTTACAATTCGGTCAAGCGGGTTTATCACTTCCTGAAAAAGACTACTATTTTCGTACCGATGCCGAGACAAAAAAAGTACGCGAGGCTTTCAAAAAGTATGTGACTACACTTTTTATACTGAGTGGTACAGATGCCGCTTATGCTCAAAAGAAAGCTGAAGGTATTTTGAAATTGGAGACAGAAATCGCCAAGTCGCATCGTACTCCTGTGGGGCTACGTAATCCTGAAAAAAACTACAACAAATGTGCGACCAAAGACTTGTCGAAACT
>JBDHXS010000656.1:0-3733 GCA_039810845.1 Runella sp.
GAAACCGAACGGGTAGGACGATTGTCGGTGTTGGAAGATAGAAATGGAGATGGTAAGATGGATGTCAGTACCATTTTTCTGGACAAATTGGTGATGCCCCGTGCAATGGCCTTGGTGCCGGGCGGGGTTTTGATTGCGGAAAATAATGCACTTTGGTTTGCAAAAGATACGGATGGCAACCTGAAGGCCGATGCTAAAATTCTGATTGATTCCACTTATGCACGGAATGGACTTCCTGAACATACCGATAATGGCCTTTGGCGGGGTATCGACAATTGGTATTATAATGCCAAATCACGTTTGAGGTATCGGTTGGAAGAAGGAAAATGGCTGCGTGACAGTACCGAATTTCGCGGGCAATGGGGCATGAGCCACGATGATGAAGGACGCTTGCACTACAATTATAACTGGTCGCAATTGCACGCCGATTTGATTCCACCCAATTACCTCTCTAAAAATAAAAATCATACTCCCACTTCTGGCATTGATCACGGGCTTACGATTGACCGTAGAGTCTATCCAATTCGCCCCAATCCGGCAGTGAATCGAGGCTATATACCCGGTACGTTGGATTCGACTGGGCGTTTACTGGAATTTACTGCTGCCTGCTCACCATTGGTTTATAGAGGGACGGCTTTCCCAAAAACGCATCAAGGCAATGTGTTTGTGTGTGAGCCTTCGGGAAATCTCATCAAACGCAACGGGGTAGAGAAAAAAGGCTTTCTGGTTTCGGCTTACGATCCGCATCCAGGAAAAGAGTTTTTGGCCTCTACCGACGAGCGTTTTCGACCAGTACATTTAACCACTGGGCCTGACGGAGGGCTTTACATAGCCGATATGTACCGAGGATTGATTCAACACGGGGCTTACGTAACTCCCTATTTGCGAGAACAAACCATTAGCCGTAAACTCACTCAGCCCATTCACCGAGGTCGTATTTGGCGAGTGGTTCCTGATAATTGGAAACCTTCAAAGCCAAAGAAGCTCTCAAAGTCCACCTCGGAGGAATTAGTAGCCAATTTGTTGCATTCCGACGGATGGCAACGTGACATGGCGCAACGGCTGTTGGTGGAGCGTAACGACAAAAAGATGATTGTTTCTCTGGAAGAATTAGCTCTAAACGGTCAAAATAATTTAGGAAGATTCCATGCTTTGTGGACGTTGGAAGGCTTGAAATGGGCAAATACCGCCCTACTTTTTAAACTGTTGTTTGATAAAAATGCCCTTGTAGGAAGTACGGCATTGCGATTGTTGGAGCCGATTGCTCAAAAAGACAAAACGATTCGTGAAAAATTGGGAACTGTTTTATTGGCAGGATGGGAACAAACCCCCATTGAGCAAGTCTTGCAGATAGCACTTTCGGCGAGAGTACTCGACCCGCAAATGACTCAGCCGTTATTGTTGGGGATTGTTGAAAAATATGGTAGCTATCCTTTGATAAGAGATGCGGTGCTGAGTAGTCTGTCAAATCAGGAATTTGCCTTTTTAGAGCGTTTGCTCAAATCCTCTCATTGGCATACTGCCCAACCCGAAAAAGAGATTTTTCTGGAAATGCTTACGACCGCCATCGTTCGTAAAAGAGATACAAAAGAGTTGATTGCACTTTTGGGAAAATTGGATGTTGACAAAACTTCATTCGGATGGCAACAAAAAACTATTCTCACAGCGATGTCGATTCAGAGCAAAAATCGAAAATTGAAACCGATTCAGCTGACTGCCGCTCCTGCCCTTTTTGTTCGCATCGATTTTGAAACGGCTCAAAAAAATCGAATTCAAATGCTGGAATCATTGTTTGAATGGCCGGGTCATGCGGTACGGGCAAACCATTTACAAAAAAGCCCATTGAACGAGGAGCAGCAACAACTGTTTGCTTTGGGGAGGCAACATTATCTTACAACTTGTGCTGGATGCCATGGCAGCGATGGTGCCGGCTTAAATCGCTTTGGGCCGCCATTGATTGAGTCTGATTGGGTGCTGGGAGATGAAAAACGACTGTCACTCATTGTGTTGCACGGAATGGAAGGGCCATTGGACGTAGCTGGAAAACTCTATGATGTGCCCGATATACTGCCCGTGATGCCGTCCCATTCTACTATGGACGATGGGGCTATTATGGCGATTTTGACCTACATCCGCAACGAATGGGGCAACAATGCTGGACCAGTAAGTAAAGGAATTGTGAGTAAAACGAGACATACCTCGCAGGGCAGAGTAGTGCCTTGGACGGCCAAAGAATTGAATCAATACATAATTGATACCAAACCAAGTACTGGAAAATGAAAAGACGCCAATTTTTACAAAACGCCACTATGGGTTTTACGGCACTTTCTCTGCCCAAATTTCCCGAATTTTTAGCAGAAACCCGCATGGGTGTGGTTGTACACTCGTACGCAATTCGCGGGAATCCAAAGATGGAAAGTAAAAAATACCCAGCGTTTCAAAACGCCCTTGATTTGATGGAGCATTGTCATCAGATTGGGGCTGGGGGAATTCAAGTAGTAGTGAAAGACTGGTCGAGCGATTTTGCCAAAAAAGTGCGTGAACGAAGAGAAAAACTGGGAATGTATCTTGAAGGCTCGATAGGTTTGCCCAAAACTACCGAAGATGTACCGAAATTTGAATTGGAAGTGAAAAATGCTAAAGAAGCTGGTGCTCACATTTTAAGAACTGTAAGTTTAGGTGGACGTCGCTACGAGGCATTGCATACGTCAGAAGCTTTTCAGGAGTTTAAGAAAAATGCGACTTTAGCAATCGAATTGGCGGAGCCTATCGTTCGTAAATATCAAGTTAAACTAGGAATTGAAAATCACAAAGACTGGTTGGCGAGTGAGCTGGCTGCTACACTAAAACAACTCAGCAGCGAGTGGGTAGGAGCAACATTAGATTTTGGTAATAACATTGCCTTGCTGGAAGACCCCATCATTACAGCACAAACTTTAGCACCATATTTGGTAAGTACGCACATCAAAGACATGGCCGTGGAAGAATATGTCTCAGGTTTTTTGTTGTCAGAAGTTCCATTGGGCAAGGGAATTTTGGATTTGGCCAAATTAATGTCAATCTGTAAACAACACAATCCTAATGTGACTTTCAACTTGGAAATGATTACCCGTGACCCCTTGGAAATCCCTTGTTTGAATGACGATTATTGGGCTACATTCAGTCGAGTATCGGGAAGTGAGTTGGCTCGTACATTACAAATGGTGAGGAAAAATAAGCCAAAATCAGCCTTGCCGAGAGTAGCGCACTTGAGTCTGGACGAAAAATTGGCAGCAGAGGAAGGAAACATCGTCCAATCGTTTGACTACTGGAAACATCAATAAGATTGAGATAAGAGGTAAATATTTGTTTAAACTATTAAAATATGAGCAAAGAAACACTGCCAGGCATCAAGCAATTTGATTTAAGCGGAAAAGTCGCCATCATCACAGGAGGTTCCAAAGGACTGGGATTGGCTATGGCTGCTGGGCTGGCCTCAGCAGGGGCCAATATCATGTTGGTCAACAGAAATGCCGAAGAAGGAGCCAATGCCGCCCAAGAATTGAGTGAAGAGTTTGGTACGAAAATAATTTCTTTCAGTGCTGATATTACTGATTTGGCTCAAACTGAAGTGATGGCCAAAGAAGCGATAAGTATTTTTGGGAAAATAGACATTCTTATCAACAGCGCAGGAATAAATATCCGAGGCGCGATTGATGAACTTACGCCCGACCATTTTAAGAAAGTAATGGAT
>JBDHXS010000657.1:0-3733 GCA_039810845.1 Runella sp.
GCTGACGCCCTCAATGTCCATAATAAATTTGATGGAGTCGCCCGCGGCCCCGCAACCGAAGCATTTATAGATCTGCCGTACAGGATTGACGTTGAACGAAGGTGATTTTTCGTTGTGAAACGGACAACAAGCGATGTAGTTTGCTCCTCGTTTTTTTAAAGACACAAAATCCCCGACTACTTCTACAATGTCGGCGGTCTGTTTGATTCGGTCGGCTATTTCGTTACTGATTCGCATAAAACAAAGGTAGGGGAGCGGCAAAACAGTTCCTAATAATTATTTCAGCACTTAGCAACCTTTTAATTTGAGAATGCGTCTTAAGATTGGTAACGGCTTAACCTCCAAATTGAACCTTTTATTTACATTTTCACACGGTTCAACCTATTTCATTGGAATGTTGTTTTTCACCCCATTAACTTTATGCAAAAATTCATTTCAGCCATGACAACTTCATTGAAAAAACAAATCGCGGGTCTTATGTTCATCATAAGCGGATTAGCATTGCTTTCCATGCTAATTTTGGCTTAGTCGCACTTTGACAACACAGATAGAAACTATTCGGCTTCATACAATTTTTAAAAATCTGTATGAAGCCGCATAGTTTTGTTTTTCGAGTCAGACGTTCCGTCAGACTAAATCTTGGCGTTTGCTACAGTTTTTTGCCATACGCGCCACACGTTACGGTACATGATGTTGGCAATATCGCTTTCTGAATAGCCTCTTTTGAGCAATACGTAAATAAGATTGGGATACTGCGATACATCCTTTAATCCCGTAGGGAGGCTATCCCCTACCCCGTCAAAATCAGAGCCAATGCCCACGTTTTTGGTTCCTCCCGTAAGTTTTACTACGTGATCAATGTGATTAGCGACGGTTTCAACGTCAGCAAACAACACAGGGTTTTCTTTTTGAAACTGCTTGAGCAACTCCTGTGCTGCTGGGTCGCTAAACTTCAACCCTTTCTCTTTCAATATTTTACCAAATTTCTCCTGCAAGACTTCGGATTGTTGGCGGTAGTTTTCATCCAAAAAACTTGAACCGAAGTTGATTTGAATGACGCCCCCCTTTTTACCCAAAAGTTTAATCATATCGTCCGACATATTGCGCTTAAAAGTAGGAGTAAAGTATCGGCACGAAGAATGCGACGCAATCACAGGCGACGACGACAGCTCGATAGCCTGATAAAAGGAATCATCCGAAACATGCGAAATATCCACCATAATACCCACTCGGTTCATTTCTTTAACGACTTCTTTGCCATAAGCACTGAGTCCTTTGTGGGTAAAAGTGCTATCGTATGAAGAGTCACAAATATGATTGTCCTTGCCGTGGGTAAGGGTTACGTAACTAATTCCCCGCTCACGAAAATAAGCGACGTCGGAGAGTTGAAGCAATGGTGCGCCGTTTTCCATTCCCATCGGAAACGAAATAATTCCTTTCTTAAAATTGGCATCCACATCCTTGGGAGTAGTAGCAATACCAAACTTATCGGGATGAGCCGAGGCAATACCACGTACCATGTTGATAAGCGAATCGGCCAACTCTTTGGCGCCTCCCGTCTGCTGATACGACGACGGAATATAAATAGACATAAACGGTGCCGAAAGTCCGCCTTTTTTGGCACGTTCGTAATCAAAATCGCCTTCGGTGGTACTAATCGGTATGCCCAAATATTGGCGTTCTAAACGAAAATTCTTGATTTTGAGGCGATAAGGTAAGTCCACGTGGCCGTCAGTAAGGATGTACTTATGGGCGATTTTGTCAGCTAATTGACGCAGTTGTTCATCCGTTTTTTGGGCTTTTGTATTGAAAGCAAGCACTAAAAAAGCGAGAAGAAAAGATAGGAATAACTTCATTACGATTCGTTGGTTTTAGTTATGTGATGGGTATTAAATAATTTTTTCTCAGTTACTTCATTTCAAACAAATCAAGATAGCTTTTTAAATCCAAGGCACGTTTTTTTACTACTTCCATTCGGTCGTTGACCGCCATAGGTTGAAACATAGTGCCTTGCATGGTTTCATAAACACTGGTTTGCACCTTAAATTCCAAATCGCGGTATTCTATCCATTTGCGTTGGGCTGCAAGAAGAGCCGCTTTTTGTTTGGTATCCATTTTTAATGAAAGTGCTTTGTAATTTTTGTTCAATTCGGCATCCCATTTTTTGTAAGCTTCGTCCAAACACCCGATCATACCGTGGGTAGAAGGGTTTTTATCCATACATTTGTCTAATGCAATGTCAATGGGATGTTTTTCTTCTGCTTCTTGAGAAAAAGCAACAAGAGAAGTAAAGAAAAAAGCACATAAAAGGGCAGAAAAAAGCTTCATTGAGTCGTTCAGGGAGTTAAAGTGAGTTTTTTACAAAGAAACAAAAATAAATGACGTCAAACGATTTCATACGTCAACAACGAAGCCAATTTATCAAAGCCAAAGCGGTAGAACTCGGGTTTGATTTTTGCGGAATTTCAACGGCCGAATTTTTGGAAGAAGAAGCACCGCGCCTTGAAAATTGGCTAAATCGGCAGATGCACGGGCAAATGCATTACATGGCCAATCACTTCGACAAGCGCCTTGACCCGCGTAAATTGGTGGATGGAGCCAAGTCAGTGATTTCGGTTTTGCTCAATTATTACCCCGAAAAACGCCTTCCCGAAAATGAAAATGACCTCAAACTTTCTAAATATGCCTACGGCACCGACTATCATTTTGTGTTGAAAGATAAACTGAAAGAGTTCGTTTCGCTGATTCAGCAGGAAATAGGAGAGGTAAACGGAAGGGTTTTTGTGGATTCTGCCCCGGTCATGGACAAAGTATGGGCGGCGAAAAGCGGCTTAGGATGGGTGGGAAAACACACCAATCTCATCAATCGCGAAATAGGCAGTTTTTTCTTTATCGGTGAAATCATCTGTGACCTTGAGCTGTGGCCCGACGGCGCAATGAAAGACTATTGCGGTACCTGTACACGTTGCGTGGATGCCTGCCCCACCGACGCGATTGTGGCTCCCTACGTGGTGGATGGCAGTAAGTGCATCAGCTATTTTACGATTGAACTCAAAGAGGCGATTCCGGTAGAGGTAAAAGGCAAATTTGAAAACTGGATTTTTGGCTGTGACATTTGTCAGGATGTTTGTCCGTGGACTCGTTTTTCCCGCCCTCATCAAACACCGGAGTTTACTCTTCATCCCGAATTAGCCGAATTTACCAATAAAGAGTGGGAGGAAATTACCCAAGAGGTGTTTCAAGAAATCTTCCGCCGTTCGGCGGTGAAAAGGACAAAATTGGAAGGGTTGCAGCGGAATGTGTGGTTTGTGAGGGAGCAGTGACTATATTTGTCCTAATCAATGATTATTCTACAAAATATATTATTCTTCATGGAAGCAATTTTAATAGTATTGATATTTGTTTTAGTTTTTTTATTCTTAAAAAATAATCAGAATAAAATAAATCAGTCTGTTGCTCGACGATATTTTGAGGAAACAGAGTTCGATTTTAAATCAACTATAAATAAATATTCTTTTCTTATTAGTAACTTGGTTAAACATATAGACCATTTTAATGATGGAACACCTGCAAATAGTTTAATAATATCACAAACATTTTTACTTAAATCTACTATTAGACCTATTTCTTAATTAAAAAACTATTATTTTTGTTGTAAAACTTTGATTATGAACGACAAATACAAATTATTGAAAGAAAATCCGCAAAACTGCCAGCGTCTTTTTGGGATGAA
>JBDHXS010000658.1:0-3730 GCA_039810845.1 Runella sp.
TTGAAACTTTTTTCAAAATAAAGCATTCTCAGGCACTTTTAAAAATTAAACTTTCGGATGGAAGTGATAATTTCTATAGTTTAATGGAAAAAGTTAGCTAACAAAGATTATTCTTTAGTATTTTTGCAACAAATTAAATAAAAAATGAACGCTAAAATTAAATTTTTTTTTGGCATACTATTACTTGCCTTTGCCATTTGGGCAACTCCTAAAATCATTAAAAAATTTAACCAAACGACACGACAAATCTTTAGAATACTCGGAATATGTGGGCGACAAAGCCACCGTTGTGATTGATATTCCTGCCAATGGCGAAGGAAAAGTTTTTTACCGTGGTACTGAATGGATTGCGCTGTCGTACAGCAAAGAAAAAATCCACAAAGGCAAATCGGTGATGATTAAAGAATTGGATGGTATTAAGCTGATAGTGGGAGAATAGAAAGCGTTTTTTTATTCAATAATTTAAAACGGCCTTGTTATTGGAATAATAGCAAGGCTGTTTACTTTTATGTGTTATTTATCCAGACATTGATACATTTTGAAGACGCTGAAAAAGAAGAAACGGCACATTCTTTTTGTTTTGGACCGTAAAACACTTTTAACCCTTACTAAATTCTTTTATTGAATGAAAAAACTACCTGTTGCTCTGCTTCTCTTTTGCCTATTTTCTTTTGAATCTTATGCACAAAAAAGACCCAATGTGGTCTTGATTTTTCCAGATAATCTGGGAATTGGCGAAATTGAGTCTTATGGTGGTGTGCGTGGAGTGCCAACCCCAAATATTGACCAAATCGGAAAAGAGGGCATTCGACTGACCAATTTCAATGTCGAGTACTCGTGTACGCCCTCACGGGCAAGTATCATGACGGGGCGTTATGCTACCCGTACAGGCGAAACCTACGGTGAGGGATTGACTCATTGGGAGGTAACCATCGCCGAAGGCTTACGTTCGGTGGGCTATGCCACGGCCCTGTTTGGTAAATGGGACTTGGGAGGCGACGACGACTGGCTCGGCAAACGTGAACCTACTCAGCAAGGTTTTGATGAATGGTACGGCATCCCTACCACAAGCCACTGGTCGCAGTTTACTTCATTTGAAGGTTTTAGTGCTACAAAAGTACCTGTGCCCTACATTTGGGAAGGGGTGGCTGGTAAAACTTCTCAAAAAGTAAAGCCTTTTGACCTACAAACAAGACGTACACTCGACCGAGAAGCTGCCGAACGTGCCGTTCGCTTCATGGAAACCAATGTACAAAAAGACAAGCCGTTTTTTCTGTATTATCCCATGACTCAACTGCATTTTCCTGGCTTGCCGCATCCCGACAAAGCGGGTACAACGGGGGCTGGCGATATGGGGGATTCGATGGCTGACGTGGATTTTAATACTGGAATTATTCTCAATGCCCTAAAAAAATTAGGCATCGAAAAAAATACAATCGTGATTTGGTGTTCGGACAATGGAGCAGAACTACGACGGCCTTGGAGAGGTAGCACAGGGGCTTGGCGAGGCTATTACAATTCGGCAATGGAAGGGGGTATTCGTACGCCTTGCGTGATTCGTTGGCCCGAACGCATCAAAGCAGGACAAGTATCCAACGAAATGGTGCACGAAATGGATTTGTTTCCGACTATTGCGGCAGCGGTGGGTAGTCCTGAAATTGTACCTACCGATAGAGCCATTGATGGAGTCAATCAGTTAGGGTTCTTAGAGGCCAAACAAAGCCATTCTAACCGTGAAAGTGCGATTTTTATGAACTCAACAGGCAAAGTAATGGCAGTAAAATGGCGGGATTGGAAGTTTTGGTACTATTTCAAAACAGAAGTGCCTGACCCCAACCCAGATAATTTGGTACGGCTTTTTGAGCTACGAGCCGACCCCGCCGAAGAAACCGACATGAAAGATTATTATCCATGGGTGGTTAGTAAAATGGATAAAATAGTGAAAGAGTATGAAACCTCGCTCGTCAGATACCCCCGTGTGCCTGCTTATCAAGCCGATCCTTATACGCCACCGTCCGTAGGTTCGGGTAAGGCGGTAGAAGTGTATGCACGTACCGATAGGGCGGCTTTGCCCAACCGCACAGAGGCCATTGCAAATCCTGATTTTACGGGTACATGGTCAACGGCGGTTTTAGATACCCGTTCGCCATTGATAACAACCGAAAGACCCATTGTGCCAACTTTGGGGAGTGGCTGGGGCGACAAAATTGATATTCGCCAAAAAGATGATTTGCTTTTGGTTGAAAAAGTCTTTTTTACGCCACGAGATTTGCAGCCTTTAATTCGACTAAAATATGCTTTGAATGGGTCAAAAACAGAGAACAATGTCAATTTAGGACATTCTGACAATACAACAATATCAACTTGCAAATGGGAAAATAACCGCTTGGTGATAACAACCACTTACACTTATTTAGATTCAAAAACGAAGCAAAAGCAGGAATCGAAAGTAGTTCAAACGCTTTGGTTATCAGCCGCTACAGCCGCCCCTTGGGAGCCTGTTTTGATAGTAGAAACCACCCGTGAAGCCGTTTTAGAAGGATTAAGTGCGACCAACAGGACGGTTTATACGCGTGGGTATCGGTAGGGAAAATTTGAAAGATTTGAGAACGTGGTAATTTGAGTAGGCTTATATATTTTCTCTGATAATTTTTTGGGTCTTTTTTAGAACCTTTACAATTTCTTGTAAGTCTTCTAAGTCCATACTGTTATAGTTTTTACTGATGTCGTACTGGTTTTGTTCTACATATACAAAATTCCAAATACTACCAATAACAACCGCACCATAAATTGGTAAATTGTTGTCATTGACTGTTTTAGCCACCATCATAGCTGCCAACAATTGCCCTTCGGGGTCGCTTTCTGACTTCCCTTTTTTATATTCATGAAGAAAAAAATAGGGAATTTCGGGTCTGTCAATTCCTTTGGCTACCATCCAGTCGGCTTTACCAGTGAGTATAAATTTGTCGTATTCGTGTGTCAATACCTCATCTGCAAACGAGCCAATATTTTTATAGTTGAACTCAATCAAAGACAGAACAGGCGAAATGAAATTAATTTTGAGTGTTTCTTCATTCCAGCCATTTATACGCAAATAAGACTGTTTGACAAGCCTTTCGAGCCACTGTAACTCTATGTTACTTACTTCAAAATCAGACACTTCAAGCCATTGCCATAGTTTTTCCCATTCTAAATTACGAAGCAGTTGAAACTCTCGTTCGATGAAAGCTCTTGTGCATTTTTCAAATGATATTTTATCTTTTCGTTGCATAGTTTATGCTTTGATGATACCAGTGGTAAACAGGCTATTTATATGGGGTAGAAGTTACAAGTTTCTAACAACTTGGGGTACAAAAAAGTGCCAATTTGAAAATTTGAGAATAAATAGTTCAAATTTTCAAATTGGCACTCTTTCAAACCCATAATTTTACTGCAGAAAAGCGACGGCATTACTCAAAGTGATGCCGTCGCTAATACTTACTTCAAAGGCTGATAAATTGTAGCTCTTGTATCCACTCTGATAATCAAGCGGCAGTCGCCTACTTGCCCGCGGGTTTCGTCGCAAATACCGTCGTGAAAAGCGTCAAAACGACGACCATCTTGGGTGTTGACCACAAATTTCACCTGGAAAGTATCGCCCGAACGAATGGATGACAACTGAATACCGCAAGCTTGGGCCGCTTGGGCGGCCGTAATATTGACGGTTGCAGGCAAAGTTTCGACTGTCCGC
>JBDHXS010000659.1:0-3728 GCA_039810845.1 Runella sp.
CGCAATAGGCAGCTTGGTTCTAAAATCAATAGGTCGATCAGGGAAAAAGTCAAAAAGGCCGCCTAAAAAAGCAAAAAATCCAAAAAAGGTTTCCTCAGGGTGCTTTTGCAGATACAAAAAGCTTTGTTCATTGCCCATGGAAGTAAGACCATAAAAATAGGCAGTTACCGCCATTGCCCCAAAGAACAACCACAAAAACAACTTAAAGAAAGCACGTTGATAAATGAGTACAGCGGCACCAGCAATCCATACAAAGATGCCGTTGCTCATTGAAAAATTAGCACAGAAGGCCCCCAACACTGCCCAAGAAAACTGGTTAGTGGTTAGCAAATACATGCTAAGGCATAGAAAAAATACGACGGGCTGGTGTTGGAGACTACAAATAGCCCATAAAAAAACCATCTGGTATTGCCATTGAAACAAAAACCAAGCTACTGGAGCAAACTCCTTAGTGCTGAGGTTATTTTCTTTGAATACTTTAAAGAAAATACCGAATGTTCCGAGGGTAAATAGAAACCCAATTAGGTGTAGATAAGTAAAGTTTAGCGTACCTGTTGCCCAATAAACCAACAACGTAGCAATTTTCCCAAACACCATTCGATGTTCGTTGTTGGGTTTTAGTATCAATTGAATATGTTCGGTAAGATTCTCCGCTTTTCTCCATTGATTTAAAAAATCGGGGAAAGGATCAAAATCATCAAACCAAGGTACATTAACCGAAAACTGGATAATGATACCCAACAAAATGAGGGCAGGTAGAAGCGTGCCTATTCCCCAAAATGAATATGATGCAAAATACTTATTTCTCATTTTTTAAAACAACCGCTTTCTTTCCAAAATACCCTCCCATGCACTTGCTCCACCAATGTTTTGGGTCAATGTTGGCGTCGTCCATAAACAGAGATTGAGGTTTTGATTTCAAGGGAGCTACATAAACAGTGTCGCCAGGAGTTTTTTGAATGTAGGCATAGCGTTCTTTTAGTTCAATATCATACGCGGCGGCTCTTCCGCGCAACCAATCTCCATACACCATTCTTAGGTTTGAGCTAAATAAGGCACTTACTAAAATCAACATCGCCAATACTGCTTTAATAGATGGAGGCAAGTACCATTTTTGTGTTCCTAAACTATTGGTTTTGTACAATAATTGAACCAAAACAGCCACGTTGTAAAACCAACCCAGTAAGAAATACAGATACACAGAGTTAATAACGCGAGGAGCAGGCTCAATGCCAATTCCGTAATAAGAAGGAAAAATCTGAACAAAAAGCACCCCTAAATAGGCCAAAGCCGAAGTCCAAAGTGGGACAGAAAAATAGCGATTGCTATTTCCTTCCGTCTCAATCAGCTTAGGTAAAACGGCAATCCATAGAATGGTGAATACCAACAGCGGTGTACGAAATACCCAGTCAAATCCTAATCTTACCAGCAATTTGAGCGATTGAAGGGTTGACAGCGTGAAATTTCGCCCTTCTGGATTGCCCCCTATGCGTTGCGCATTTCCTGGAGAAGTAAAGAAAATATAACAGGAGAAGGCCGCAACACCTACCAAAAAAACTGAAAACCAATCCCATTTTCGATTGATAACCAGCTGATAACCAAACCAGCCAATTACCAAAAGAACCATAATTGTAAGGTTGGTTTCACTGCAACCAATAACAGCAAACACCAAAAAGCTTGCCCAAATCGCTGTTAGTTTTTGAAGTATTCCATTGGGTAATTTATACCAACGAATCATAACCACCAACCAATAAAGCGTCAACACATTGGGAATTGTATAAGTCACAAAAGCTGCCATCCAATAAAATGCCTCAACAACACTCATGATTTTAAGGATAAACAGAAAAAGAATACTGCCAGTCAAACCCAAGACTCCCAACCAATTCCACTTAGGAAGCAACTCCCGAATTAATAAATAAAAACTGCCTGCTACACCCGAAATCAACAAAAACGACAGTAATTTGAAACCTCCTGCCCACTTGATAACCAAGGGATTGGAGTGATTGAGCAAAATACCAAAGTAACGCCCTGTCCAACCTGTATAGTAATAATTCATAGCCTCAAAATAGCCGTACTTAAACACGGTATCAATATAACAGTAATCATCTACAGGAGACGGATGATTATAAAACGCCAACGCCAACAACGGTACTAAGCCCACCGTCAGTAATCCAACATTGAACAAATCTTGGAATATAGGTTTTTGTAAAGTTTTTAGCATTAATGCTTTTGTTATCTGTGAATGGTTATCTGTAGCAGTTTACTGCTCACTGCAAGCTAATACGGCCCTTTTACCTCCCGGCTTCTCACTCCTGCCTCTCACTCCTGCCTCCTGACTTCTTCAATAATATACCTGGGTCTGCCTTTTACTTCTTCATAAATCTTGCCAACGTATTCGCCGATGAGCCCAATGGCAATCATGTTGGCTCCGCTAAAAAAGGTCATGGGCAGTACAATGGAAGTCCAACCCGCTACGGTACTGCCAAACAAATAAGAAATACCAATATAAACGCTTATACAAATGGCAATTAGAAAGTTGAACACGCCAAAGTAAAGCACCAATCGCATAGGAAACGTACTAAAGGAAGTCACGCCGTTCCAAGCAAAAAGCAACATTTTTTTGAGTGGGTATTTGGTTTCACCCGCTTCTCGCTCAAAACGTTTGTAAAATACTTTTTCGGAACGAAACCCAATCAATGGAATAATGCCGCGCAAAAAGAGATTGACTTCTTTGAAATTGGCAAATTCTTCTAAAATACGCCTATCCATCAACCTAAAATCTGCGTGATTGAACACCACAGGAACTCCCATCCACCGCATCATTTTATAGAAAGATTCTGCCGTAGTGCGTTTAAACCACGAATCGCTGCTGCGGTCGTCGCGCACGCCATACACAACCATAGCTCCTTGGCGATGTTGCTCAATCATCTGCCCAATGGCTTCTACATCATCCTGCAAGTCGGCATCAATGGTTACGAAACAATCAAAATCGGCGGAATGGTGCATCAAACCCGCCAGAATGGCGCTTTGGTGTCCAAAATTGCGAGAGAGCTTTATACCGATACTTTTAGGGTCTTGCTGGCAAATTTCTTCAATTAATGGCCAGGTTCGGTCGCGGCTGCCATCATTTACAAAGCATACCCGGCTTTCCGAAGAAATTGTCCCTTGTGCTGTCAAGCGGTTACAATATTCCTGAAGAACATGGTGGGTTTTAGCAAGAATTTCTTCTTCGTTATAGCAAGGAACAACAAGTAATAACTTCGGAGGCTGCATTAGTGATGGTTTGACGATGGTCGGTATTGGGCAAAAATACGCTACTTTCCCTCACCGAACGTTATTTCTTTCACAGATTTTATTTTTCGCATCCCTACTCTTGCATTTACTTGCTTGCTAAATCCTCTATTTACAGGCAGTAAGTTTGTATTTATCAATGTCTTTATTGAAAGATTTCAATAATTTGTACCATGGTTTCTACGAAATGTTTAACTTTCGGCCCTTAAAGTATAGGTTTAAACCAACCACTGTATGTATCTTCATCAGGTCGGTCACTATTTGCCTGAACAAGTAGTTGATAACGAACATTTTACTAAACTTAACGGACTCTCCGAAGAATGGATTGTACAACGGACGGGTATCCGGCTTCGACGCAAGGCCGCTTCAGCCGAAAACTCCCACACCATGGGGGTGGAGGCTGTGAAGGCGTTAATGGATAATATACAAATTGATAT
>JBDHXS010000660.1:0-3727 GCA_039810845.1 Runella sp.
AGTATTCCGACTGCTTTGAATCGTAATAAGACATGTTTCCAATCTTATCGTTCAGACCATATACAGTTACCATACTATGAGCGAGTTTTGTAACTCGTTCTAAGTCGCTCAATGCGCCTGTCGAAACTTTTCCAAAAACTACATCTTCAGCAGCGCGTCCCCCCAAAGTCATACACATTTCATCCAATAGCTGTTCTGAACGGTATAAGTATTGCTCACGTGGTAGGTACTGAGCATAGCCTAAAGCAGTCATTCCACGCGGTACAATCGTCACTTTTACTAATGGATCTGCATGTTCTAAAAACCAACCTGCTACGGCATGACCTGCTTCGTGATAGGCTACGATTTTCTTTTCGTCGGGCGAGATGATTTTATTTTTCTTTTCTAATCCTCCAATTACCCGATCCATTGCATCTTGAAAATCTTGCATGGCCACTTCTTCACGGTCACGGCGAGCAGCGATAAGTGCGGCTTCATTACAAACATTAGCGATTTCGGCTCCAGCAAAACCTGGCGTTTGAGCTGCCAGTTTTTTCGGGTCAACGTCGGCCCCCAGTTTAATAGGTTTCAAATGCACTTTAAAAATGGCTTCGCGACCCACAATGTCTGGTTTGTCTACTGAAATTTGGCGATCAAACCGACCTGGGCGGAGCAATGCTGAATCCAATACATCAGGGCGGTTGGTGGCTGCCATGATGATAATCCCTGAATCAGTAGCAAAGCCGTCCATTTCTACCAGTAAGGAGTTAAGTGTATTTTCACGCTCATCATTGGCTCCTGGCATGCCGCTACGTCCACGCGAACGGCCTACGGCATCAATTTCATCAATAAATATAATACAAGGGGCTTTTTCTTTGGCTTGCTTAAACAAATCACGTACCCTTGCAGCGCCTACTCCGACAAACATCTCAACAAAATCGGAACCAGAAAGGGAGAAAAACGGCACACCTGCTTCTCCAGCAACGGCTTTGGCAATGAGGGTTTTACCCGTACCTGGAGGGCCTACCAAAAGAGCCCCTTTCGGGATTTTTGCTCCCAGTTTGGTGAATTTAGTTGGGCTTTTGAGGTAATCCACAATTTCCATGATTTCCTCTTTGGCTTCTTCCAAACCAGCAACGTCGCTAAAAGTAATTTTAACTTTATTTTCAGCATCAAACAAGGTAGCTTTTGAGCGACCAATATTGAAGATTTGACCCCCAGGACCTCCTCCGCCAGTCATACGACCTAGTAGGAAATACATAGCCAAAATCATAATGATTAGAAAACCCCATGTTCCCAAAAAACCCGTCCAGTCGCTACGGCGATCAAAATCGTAATCTATCGAATCGCTGTCAGGTTTAAGTTTTTGGAAGTCATCTAAGAATTTATCGGCTGAAGTAATCTCAAACTGAAACTGTGCGCCTCCATTACTAAAATAAGGTTTATCAGCAAAAAGAGCGCGGTATTTGGGGTCTTCGAGTGCTTTTGCAGTGAGGGTTACTTCTACAAATTCGTTATTGACGATAACGATATTCTGCACTTCATGCGCCTGCACCATTTTCTCAAATTTCTTTTGAGTAATAGGTCGTACTGCCGTATTGCGACTAAAAAAAGTGATTCCCAAAATTGCTAAAACCAACGCAGCAATAATCCACCCTTGATACCCTGAGCGGCGTGGATTACGATTGTTGGAATTGAGCGGATTTCCATTGTTTTCGGACATGATTATTTATCAATTTAATTATCGGGTTCTGTGGAAATTACATAGAATAACTGCTGGTAACAGAACCAACACTATTTTTATAGGTAATGTTCAATTAAGCAAATTCTTCCTCGACATAAGTAACTTTGGCATCTCCCCAAAGCTGTTCGAGGCCGTAGTATTCGCGACGGTCTTTCTTGAAAACATGGACAACTACATCTACGTAGTCAATCAATATCCACTCCTTGGCTTCTTTGCCCTCGCGTTGCCATGGGTGTTCAGAGATAAGTTTGTAAACTTCGACTTCTACAGAGTCGGCAATAGCATCAATTTGGGTGTCAGAGTTACCTGTGCAGATGACAAAAAAGTCGGTAATTGCGTTTCTAATTTCGCGTAAGTCCATTATTACTACATCCATGGCCTTTTTTTCCTGCATTCCTTTTACGACCAATTGGCACAGCTGTTCTGAAGATATAGCGATTGATTTGCGTTGTTTCATTCGTAAGTTTTAAATTGCATCCTTAAAATTAATAAATATTGTACAAAATTAAGTCCAATACCCTTTTTATTGGAAAAAAATTGATTTATCTGCCAACTTGTCAGTCCACTAACGACGAAGCGGCTGATTTGTTGCGTCTTGGAAAAGGCATAGAAGGTACAGTTGTCATAACTGACTATCAGACTGCTGGACGCGGACAACGGGGTAATCAATGGTTGGCTCAAGCGGGAGAAAACTTTACGTTCTCGCTTATTCTTCGTCCCAATTTTCTTTCGGCTAACCAACAATTCCATTTAAGTATCGCCATTTCTCTTGGGATATACGATTTTTTTGAGTCATTTTTGGATAAACACCTAAAAATAAAGTGGCCGAATGATATTTATTTTGAAAATCAAAAATTGGGAGGTGTATTGATTGAGAATGCCATTCAAAGAGGCCAAATTGAAAGCTCAGTAATTGGTATGGGATTGAATATTAATCAAATAGAGTTTGAGCATCCACGAGCCACATCTCTACGTAGGCTAATGAAAAAAGAATTTA
Source organism: Runella sp. (assembly GCA_039810845.1). Lineage (GTDB taxonomy): Bacteria > Bacteroidota > Bacteroidia > Cytophagales > Spirosomataceae > Runella. Next base: position 2,721 of record JBDHXS010000660.1, read on the forward strand.
ATCTTCGGGAATTATTGCCTAATTTATTAGCCTCTCTCGAAAAAAATTATCTTTTGCTTCGCAATGGACATTATAGACTGCTTAAAACCCGTTATTTACAAAATCTTTTTCGTTACCAAGAAAAACACATTTTTACTCGTAACGACACTTCTTTCGTAGGAATGATTGTCGGAGTATCTGATGCTGGGCTTTTGGCAGTTCAAATTGAAAACCGTTTAGAATATTTTGATTTTAAGGAAATAAGTTATGGATTTTAATCAGGGGTCAGGAGTCGAACAGGGTCGCCCGTGCGGGGAGAAGCGAGGAGGAAAAGGGTACAAGAGAGAAGTCAGAATAGGATCGCCTGTGCGGTCAGAAGTCCGAATGCAGCCGAGCAAAAGCTTGTTCAGTGCAAGCCGTACACTACAAACTGTAAAATACAAATTACAAATTACAAACCGATTACTACCTACTGCTTGCTGCCTATTGCTTACTGCCTACTGCTTACTGTTCACCTCCTGCTCTTCTTCAGAGCCTGATTATTCTCCTAAACCCAAAGGATATCCGCGTATGGATTTGCCGCCCCAAGAATACCAAATCATGACGGATGTCCATCCTTATTCATTTGAGTATTCAAAAAGTGCAGTTCTTTTGCCTGATACATTTAGCAAATCAGAGCCTCACTGGATTTTTGTGGCTTATCCTTCCTTGAAAGCCAGTATTCAATTGACCTATAAGCCTGTACAAAACAACCCAAAACGCCTTTCTGGTTTTATTAATGACGCTTACAAATTAGCAGGAAAGCATCAGGTTAGAGCCACAGGCATTCGTGAACAGGTGATTAGAACCAAGTCTGGACGAACAGTAGTGGTGTTTGAGTTAGCTGGTGACGTTCCCAGTTATATTCAGTTTTTTACGACCGATACTACGACCCATTACCTGCGCGGGGCGCTTTATTTTACAGTAGCCGACAAGCAAGACTCGCTCCAGCCAGCCATCAATTACCTCAGAAAGGATGTAATGCACAT
>JBDHXS010000661.1:0-3723 GCA_039810845.1 Runella sp.
TAATGGTTAAAGTAAATTTTGTTTGTTTTCTTGGTCTGTTTTGATGATACAAAGATGCAGCATCACCAAGGCCGATTTCAATACTAACTTGTTTGTATTTTTAAGAAAATAGGTCTAAAACTTATGATAGTAATGCAAGCCTATCCCAAGCGGTTGAAGCCCCTAATTTGGACAGCAGTACCATGCCAATACTGACTTCACCATCCAACAGGGAAAGATTAGAATCATATTGGTCGCGGTGATAACTCAAAAACACATCATTTGAATGCTCTAACTGGGCAAATTTTACGGTTTTTTGAAACCAAAAATCATCTGCTTCATTCAAAGCAGGATGCACTATTTTCTTAGAAAATTGCTGAAAGAAATACGAAGCTCCACTAGTGCCATGACAGAAAGGGGCATCATTCATCAGGGCATCAGATCCTCGGCGAGCCACCGCACGCAGAATCGTCTGTTCAGCTATGGCTTTCCAAGCGTCATTTTGAAGTTTTTCTCCAGCCAACAAAAAAGTACTGGCAATACCCAAATCACCATAACACCATGCCAAGCGACTTTCTTGATCGGTAGGAATATCGGTAACGGTATTGGGAAAGACCGACTTTGTTCCTTTGTTTTTCACGCGCCACATCCATTGAAGATTGCCGTTAATCAATTCAGCGCAACGCTCACGTGCATAGCCTTTTTCGTACAACAAGCTTAATATAGCCACGATACTTGCGGTTCCATGCGAAAGCCCAAGGTTATAAACATTCGCCTCTTGGGGGCTTCTACTACCAAAATTATCAAACTTCCATGTAATATCACCGTTGCTAAATCGAACAGCAACCTCCGAAAGCTGTTCTACAATTTGTGTTAAATAATCTGCTATTTGAGGTGATGGCGTACGTTCCAAAAAATAAAGGCAAGCTCCAAGACCTCCATGTAAATAGTCATAATTTCCATCTTCTAGTAGCATAATCGCACTTTCAAACAAGCCTTCGTCTAAGTCTTCGACAATACTTTGCGGATCCAACTCGTCGTCTTGTAATAAGCCTTGGTTGAACAAATGCAAAAATCCCCAAGCAATACCTACGATTCCTCCTGCAAAGGAATGAATTAATTGCCCTTCTTGAATCGCGTTCAGACTTGATGAAACACGCTCCCATACTCGGCTATCATCTTCTATTCCAAAATGCCGATTATAGTAGGCTTCAAAAATTGCAAAACCCATCTGCCCGCCAAGCAGCGAAGCATCTCCGCCAGCAGGTGGCTGTAAGGCAACATGGCGATAGATACGATGAAGAAGATGTGTACTGAGTTCGTTATCAATGGGTTGCATCTGACTATTTTTTAGAAGTAATGAGATAAATTTTCAAGTATTTCAACGCCGATTTATTGTGTTAAATAAAGACCATAAATTAAAAATCTCCCTATCACAATCTTAATTGCAATAGAGAGATTTTTAATAATACTGATTTCAGGAACTACCCATTAGGCCAGCAACGCCCTACTTGGCAGGAAAGGGTTTTTACGGGCTTCGCGCCCATTACAGATTGAGCGTCATTTTTTGACAAAACAACAATTTTGTCTGTTTTCAGGCTGATTTTTGAAATTTGCTTTTTCATAATGGTTCGTCAATACGACGTACTTTTTAATTTCTGTTACTTTGTTAAAATTTTTGACATCGCTTTGTTAAGCATTCAGATTAGTCATTGCACCAGCAGCGCGATAAACCTGTGGTTTTGGTGTCTGAGTATCTACCGCCTACCACTGATTGAACTTGCTCTTTTGAAAGACTTACGATTTTGTCGGTTTTCAAGCTGATTTTTGATGTTTGCTTTTTCATGACTTTTGATGTTTTTGATTTTGATTGTTTTTGATTGTTGTTCTGTTTGCCGTGATTTCGCATCGCTGAAACGAACGATACAAAGGTGGCAGATAAGGCAAAGCTGTGAAAAAGAGAGAATATGAATCCACAGAAATTGTGGCTGAATCGTAACAAAGAAAAGCTTGAACGGTTTAAAGGATTTTCCCTACGCTTTAATTGCTAAAACCTACGCTTCATAAGTTGTTTTTGGAGGTTTACTTTGTAAATTTTTAGCTTTAACCCCTAAATAAAATTGAATCAAGGGGCTAAAACCGATTTTTTGGTACATTTACATATCTTCAAACTTTCCATTTCCAAATGCAGACCCGTCCACTGGTTTTATTATTTTTACTTCTAACCTGTTGGGTTTCGCGGGATGCATTTTCACAATCTCCTGATATTTCATTTCAACACCTTAGCCCAGAGCAGGGATTGCCCATTCACGATGTTATGGGAATAGTGCAGGATACTTCGGGCTTTATTTGGATTGGAACAATAGCCGGACTGACGCGGTACGACGGCGTGCGTTGCAAGGTTTATGACCATGACCGTCAAGACACCAACTCGCTTTCCGACATTCTTGTCCGATCGGTTTTTTTGTCACAAAACGGGACCCTGTGGGTAGGAACGCAACATGGATTCAATCGCTTTGATTTCAATACGCAAAAATTTGAACGGTTTCATTTTACCAAATATGGCGAGCGTTCCGACTACATCCGGTGTATTGGAGAAGATGCACGAGGAAAGCTTTGGCTGGGTTCGGCCAATGGCCTCATTATTTTTGACCCTAAAACGAAACAATCTGAGCTTCTGAAACTCCCCACAGACGCTTCGTCCAAAGCATTGGTCTATTCAATTCGTACACTATTAGTAGATGGCAAAACGGTTTGGATTGGTACAGATATGGGACTGTATCACTATGACATTGAAAGCAAGTCTTTCCAGGTATTTTGCAAAAGCGACCAATTGGGCAGTATCCCCAGCAACTCCGTTTCGGCACTGGTAAAACATCCCAAAACGGGAAACATTATCGTCGGCAACCGAAACGGAATGCTGTCTTCATTAAATATCAATTACGAACATTTTTCAAAAATTGACATTAATATCCGAGAAACTAGTGAAATAACCTGCCTGTTTTTCGACAAAAGCGGTAAACTGTGGGTAACTACGCGGGGCGACGGTGCCTTTTGCTACAACGAAACCCAGCAAAAGTTTATCAATTACCAAAGTGATAGCGGCAATCCCACTAGCCTGAGTTCTAACTACGTAAAGACTATTTTTCAAGACCGTTCGGGTGTGCTTTGGTTTGCGACTTCCTACAAAGGAATCAGTCGATTCAATCCGAATAATCAATCGTTTGCTTCTCCTTTAAAAGACATTGAATACAAACCCAAGTCGGCCAATGGAGCGGCTGTCAATCGCATCGCTATTGACAGCCAAAATAACCTGTGGTTAGCCACCGATACGGGGTGCTTTGGGTGAATCAACAAACCAACCAACATAAAATTTATCAGCATACCCCCCAAAAAGCCTACGGTCTGGCTGATAATGCGGTAAATTCTGTCTTTGTAGATGACAAAGACCATGTTTGGATAGGCACCCACACTCGGCTCAATCATTTAGATCCAAAAACGGGGAAAGTTGAATTATTTGATTATCTACCGAATGAAAAGATGCCTTCGCCTCCACCTCAAATCCCTCGTAACGATTTTGTCGCTGGAAAAAATGTATTTGACTTGCATGATACTGGAGATGGTCGAATATTTATTGGTACTGATGAGGGGCTTAATATTTTTGACCCTCAAACTAAAACCTTTGCCAATCGATTTAATGACGAACGAATTAGGCGTTTACCTTTAAATCGTTATAACAGCCTC
>JBDHXS010000662.1:0-3715 GCA_039810845.1 Runella sp.
TCCCAATTATGGCAACGGCGGTAGTTTTCCCAATGGCACATACAGTTTAACGGTGAATTTGAGGAGCAAAGACGGGGTAAGTGGTCCTTATCCTAAGAATCGTGTGGCTACGGGCGCATTGTTGGCTACCAGAACATTGGAGTTTACAGTAGGTAGTCCACAGGCCTTAGTTGGTGGTCGGCAGGCAGTGGTGGGTAGTGAGCAGTGGATAGTGAGCAATGGGCAGTTTGCAGAGGTTATGCCTAATCCTGTTTCTAATAGGATGCGCTTGAAAATAAGTGAGGCCAAAGGCCAAAGCGTACTTGTAAACTTAATGGATGCTTCGGGGCGGATGATGCTGCAACGCAGTTTTGTTCCTGAAACAAATCAACATCAAGAGGAATTTGAGGTTGGCGAATTGGCGAGTGGAATGTATTTCTTGCGAGTGAATACTGAAAACCAAAACGCTACTTTGAAAGTGGTGAAGGTAGAGTAACAAATACCTATTTTAGTTCAAAAAAGGCTATTCTTAAAAGGAATAGCCTTTTTTAATAACTGTACAAAAATTACACATTGTGAAAATATTTCCCTATCATTGCCCCACTTTCGTACCTGTTTTATTATTCTCATAGAGGCACAGAAAAGGAATGTTTTTTTTTATATTTGGTAAGACAATATACCGCGTAAAATTCATTTTTAACAAGGTTGGTCAAGCTATCGTTTGTACTTGGCTCGCATTCTCTGCAGTTGCCCAGCAAGCTCCTACTTCAACGCAACAGCAGCGTATCAATCAACTTTATCAAAGATTGCAGCAAGAAGTGCTATCGAAGCCTTTTGAGGATATACCTTGTGGTATAAAGCTCCCCCAACAACATCCAAAAAGCGCGAGGAATGACATAGAGAATGAGTTTAACCGAATAAAATTGCTTCAAAAAAATGGAAAACTCGCCTGTGCATTTCAATTGCTGCAAGCCATTCGTCCTATCAAAGACCCTCATCAATGGTTATTAAATTTAGCACAATTACTACGCGCCACCGAACAGCCCGACTCAGCCTCGGTTATTCTCCAGCAACTAGAAAAGATGCAGCCCAATCCAGCCCTCCGCGGTTGGATAAAATACGAGCAAGCAGCTTTATTTCGCCACACAATTCAATTTGAGAAAGCGCTTAAAGTTGGCAATGAAGCTTTGCAATTGGCTCGTTCAACCAAAGAGCTTCCATTGGAGTTCTTAATTTTAACTGAGATTGGCAAAACATCTCGTGACATTTATCGCCAAGAACCTGCCAAGTATTTGCCTTTTTTTCAGGAAGCACACAACATTGCCAACTCACTGAGAGATTCGTTGCACTTAACCAATGCCTTTCAAAACTTAGTATTTGTGTATTTCTTTGATAATTCGGTTGATTTAGACCAAGCCCTCAACTACTTTGACCAAGCCCTGAGCTATTTCCCTCAGCATAGTAGTATTGATGACCGTTATAGTTTGGTCTATACTTTCGTAACCATCCTTAGCTATCTCCCCTCGGAATCTGAAAAGATAATTCAACTCTTTAATCTTTCATTGGAGATGGCAAAAAAACTACAGAATCCCAGCGATATTCGAGTACTTTATACTTATTTGGCCGATGTATTCATTCTTAAAAAGAACTTCGCAAAGGCTTCGGCCTACTTAGATTCGGCAATGCTCTATGACTCACATGACTGGGAAAAAGACAATTTCTATGCCAATCGGGCAACTGTTGCCCAAGCCATGGGGAATGTGTTGTTAGCAAATGAATATTATCAAAAAGCCTTGACCGAAAAAGAACGGGTTTATCTGCGTCGCAACAATCAAAGCATGACGCAATGGGAAACGCAGTTTCGCACGCGCGAAAAAGAATTACAGTTAGAACAACAGCAACGCCAACAATGGCTACTGTGGGGAATCGTAGCTTTGGTATCTTCATTGCTGGCTTTGGCGGTATTTTTTTTCTTACGTAACCGCAAACAGCTACGATTATTAGCACAAAAAAATGCCATTATCGAACAACAAACTGAAGAAGTACGCAGCTTGGACAAGGCCAAAACCCGTTTTTTTTCCAATATTACCCACGAATTTCGCACACCTCTCACGCTGATTTTGAGCCCGCTAGAAGTCCTGCGGAAAGAACAACCACAAATACCTGTACTCAACACGATTTATGCCAATGCCAATCGGCTGTTGTCGCTTATCAATCAGTTACTTGATCTTTCTAAAATAGATGCTGGAGCACTCAAACCCGATATTAGTAAAGGCAATCTCACCTCATTTCTCCAATTGCAAGTGGAATCATTTCACTCTTTTGCCCAAAGCAGAGGCGTTGAATTACAATTGATTAGCCAGCTACATTCTGAGCCTGAAGCCTATTATGATGCAGACAAACTCAGCAAAATTATCACCAATTTGCTGAGTAATGCCTTGAAGTTTACACCGAAGGGAGGGAAAGTCTCTTTTGAGTGTCGAGTGCAAAATGTAGAGTGTCAAATTACAGACTCACTCGACACTTTGCATTCTGCACTCGACACTTTAGCCATTAAAATCTCCGACACTGGTATCGGTATTCCCCCCGAACAATTAGCTTCGATTTTTGACCGATTTTATCAAGTGGATAGTTCAGTACGACGTTCTTTTGAAGGCTCGGGTATTGGGCTTTCGTTGGTGAAAGAGTTGGTAGATGTATTAAAAGGAGAAATTCGGGTAGAAAGTGAGGCAAACAAAGGCACTACTTTTTATCTCAGTTTCCCTGTAGATGCCGAGACGTGGGGCATGAGCGAACCTTCGACTTTGAACCAACAACCAGAAAGTAAAGAGGCTTTTGGGGTTGTGCCTACTATCCCGCTTGAAATGCACCCCTTTGTTAAGAATCAGAATGAAAAAGCCCCCTTACTGCTGATTGTTGAAGATAACCCCGACTTACGGGCTTATATCGCTGGTTTGTTTGGCGATATCTATCAAGTAATCACCGCTAATGATGGTCAGGATGGACTCGCCAAAGCCTTTGAATACCTGCCCGACGTAGTGATTACAGACTGGATGATGCCAGAAATGGATGGCGTTGCTATGTGTCATTGTCTTAAAATTGATGCCCGCACCAGTCACATACCACTGTTGATGCTCACGGCAAAATCAGCTATCGAAAGCCGTTTAGAGGGCTTTGAAGGCGGTGCCGACGATTACGTGGTGAAGCCATTTCATGCGACTGAATTACAGTTAAAAGTACGAAATTGGCTACAACGTCAAGAACGTCTCCGCCAACACTACAATCAGCAATTAGCCCAACTTCAAGAAACACCCCCCTTACCCGAAACGGAAGCTGATTTTATGGAACGTATCTTTGGCATAATAGACCACCACTTGACTGATTCCTCATTTGGGGTAGAAACACTTGCCGAAGCAATGCAACTCAATCGCCGTACGCTCCAACGTAAAATCAATACATTAACCGACCTTTCGCCCAATGAACTTATCCGTAACCATCGCTTGCGGCGATCACTGCCTCTCCTCAAGCAAGGCGAAAGCATTGCTGATGTAGCCTTTCAAGTAGGATTTGAGAACCCTTCCTATTTTAGCAAATGCTTTAAAGAAGCATTTGGCAAAAAGCCTTCAGAAGTAGTGTAGCATCTCGTTAAATAGAGCAAATCTTAACAGCGACTTCCCTAATTTTATCAAAAAAGTATCCCATTACAACAAATCGGACACGCTGTGTCCGATTTGTT
>JBDHXS010000663.1:0-3710 GCA_039810845.1 Runella sp.
GTTTGTTGAACACTGGTACGGACTACTTGAAGCCGAGACGGGCGAGTTGGAAAAAAACATGGATACCGACGAATTGGAAGAGCGCCTTTGGGAGCAAATTCAGTCGAAAATGGAGGTGGAAGAGCCGATTGACAACGTCCAGTCTCTCCACAAGCGCATCTCATTGGGCTGGCTTGGCATTGCAGCGTCGCTGTTGTTAGTGGCTACTTGGTGGGTTGTTATGCCTTGGGCCAGAAAAGCACCGACCGACAGTGTTGTTTTCAATGACTGGTTAAGCCGAACCAATGACACCAATACTCCACTATTCATCCAACTGGAAGATGGCAGCAAAGTCAAACTGTTACCTAAAGGGGTTCTCCGTTTTCCAAAACATTTTAGTAAAAATAACCGAACGGTCTATTTGAGTGGTGACGCTTTTTTTGACATCCAAAAAGCACCCTCCCGCCCTTTTTATGTTCATACCGACCGAGTAATTGCCAAAGTATTGGGTACAAGCTTTTTTGTTCGTACCGATTCTGAAACCAAAGACGTGCGGGTGGAGGTAGTTACGGGGCGAGTAGCAGTATATGGTCAAACTTCTACGAAACAAGCCCCCGTCACCAATGGTGTGGTGCTGAGCCCCAATCAGGCTGCAACCTACTATGACGAACAAAAACACTTTGTTACGGGGCTCGTCGAGAACCCTATTCGTCTTCCATCTCATGATGTGAGCTACCCTGAGCTTTCCTTCCAGTTTGACGACTCTCCTTTATCGGAAGTTATTAAGCGACTTGAACTGGCGTATGGTATCGACATTGTAGTTGAGAATGAGCAACAAAACAATTGTTTACTTACTGCTAATTTGACTAATCAGCCTCTTTACAATCAACTTGACCTTATTTGTGCAGCGCTGAATGCACACTATGAAGTACAAGGAACGATTATTCTTTTAAGCGGTAAAGGCTGTCAATAATCCTTTTCCACTCAACACATAACAACATTTCAAACCTCCAAATCTTTTTACCACTATGCGTTTATTTCCACAAATTGAGTAATCCACTTCAATAAAAAACACCAGCCGTGCTTCCAACACAAACTGGTGCTTTTACACTCATTTCCTTCGGAGTCAGACCGCGAATCCTATCCCGACAGGAAGTGTTTTTGCTGATTTTTTCACCAACAAAACACCTTAAAGGTATGAAAAAAAACAATTTTATTCTAATTGGCTTCAAGCAATGCTGGCGCTCCAAAACGTTTCTGCGGCTTATGAAACTATCCCTTATTCCCTTCATTTTGCTTCTTTCTTGCGTAGGCATGAGCTTTGCTTATGACGGTTATACGCAAGAATTAATGCAGCGTTCGGTGACTCTAAGAGTTGAAGAGCAAAAACTTAAAAATGTATTAGCCCAAATCGAAAAGCAAACAAACGCTCGGTTTGTGTATAGCTCAAAAGTGATTGGTTCGGATCGTAATGTGAGCATTTCACTCACCCAAAAAACCCTAACTGAGTCACTAAACGAACTCCTCAAACCGCTCCACCTATCCTACCGCTATCTCAATGGCCAAGTAGTGATTGAGCCCGAAGCTACCTCGCCAATCTCAGTCGTGGCCTCAGCCCCGATTGACAAAACAGTCAGTGGTATCGTTAAAGACGAAAAAAACGCCCCAATTCCTGGGGTAAATGTCGTCATCAAGGGCACAGTGCGAGGTACATCAACGGACGCAAAAGGCACATTTCAATTGTCACTTCCTGAGGGTGAAAATGTGACTTTGACGTTTTCATTTGTAGGCTACCAAAGCCAAGACATCGAGGTAGGCTCAAAAACCGCCCTAACTGTGTCCCTTGTTCCTGACGTAAATGCCTTAGAAGAGGTCGTCGTAATCGGTTATGGAACAGTTAAGAAGAAAGACTTGACAGGTGCTGTTGTTCAACTCAAAAACGAACAACTCAAAGAAGTTCCCACGGCGAATGTCTTGGAAGCAGCCCAAGGAAAAATCGCGGGGGCAGATATTACCCGCAACAGCGGACAAGCAGGTGCGGGGGTGAGTATCCGTATTCGAGGCAACCGTTCGATAGGAGGCAACAATGCTCCCCTCATCATTGTTGACGGAATCCAATATGGTAATTTGGAAGACATCAATGCCAACGATATTGAAACGATGGACATCCTAAAAGATGCTTCTTCCATTGCCATTTATGGATCACGGGGCGCCAACGGGGTTATTCTAATCACTACCAAAAAAGGAAAATCAGGTCGTCCCGACATTTCCTTCAATACCTATTCTGGGATTTCACAGGTGACGATGTACCCCAAAGCCATGGATATCAATGGGTACCGTGATTTAAAAAGAGAAGCTTGGCGTGCGGCTGGTGTTTGGAAAAGCCCTACTGATGACCCTGCTATTTTTACCAACGTCGCAGAATACGATGCTTTACAAAAGGGGATTTGGACTGACTACCAAGATGCCTTGATTCACAATGGCCTCCAACAAAACTATCAATTAGGCGTACGTGCAGGTACAGACCGCCTCAAATCGTACATTTCTGTTGACTTTTTTAATGAAAAAGGCATCTTGAAACTCGACGAAATCAAGCGATATACGGGCCGCCTCAATGTGGACTATACCATCAACGATTGGATGAAGATTGGGCTTCAGAGCCAGCTTACATACTACGACCAAAGTGTCCGTCGTGACCCGCTCAATCAAGCCAATAAAATCAGTCCGCTCGGTTCGTTGTACGATGAAAATGGCAATTTTAATTTTATCATGCTGGATGGTCAAACGGCTAATCCTTTGGCAGATGAACAGCCCAATGTGTTCAAAAATTCCGTTCTCACAACTCGTTCACTTACCAATGGTTATTTAGAATTTACCCCCATCAAAGGTCTGAATATCCGTAGTACATTAGGGGTAAACCTGTCGTTCAACCGAAACGGGGCCTATTCTTCACCCAAATCTATTGACCGTTCTTTGACGGGCAAATCCATCGCGAGCTACTCTTCAAGCAACGGGAGAAGCATCAACTGGGAAAACGTAGCTACCTACCAGCGTACCTTTGGACAACATGCTCTCACCATCACGGGAGTAGCCAGCTACCTCGGCAACTCTTCGGACGAAGTGATGGCATCGGGCGTAAATCAGTTGCTTTCTACCCAGCTTTTTTACTCGCTTGGTAGCGCCTCAGAGGAAATCAAAATCAACTCAGAATATTCTAAAAATAACCTCTTATCGTACGCAGGACGACTCAATTATACTTTCCGAGATAAGTATTTATTGACCCTTACCGCCCGTAAGGATGGTTCTTCCAAATTGGCACCAGGCAACAAATGGACATTTTTCCCTTCGGCAGCCTTTGCGTGGCGTATCATTGAAGAGAAATTTATGCAAGATGTGAAAGGCTTGAGCGATTTGAAACTTCGTTTGAGCTACGGAATCGCTGGAAACGACCCTTCTGGGCCTTACGCTACCCAAACAACACTAGCACGGGTAGCTTTTGGTTTCAATGATATTGCAGTTCCTGCCTATACGTTCTCGCGGATTGTGGGAAATGCCGAGCTTGCATGGGAGCTTTCTGATACCAAGAATATCGGTCTTGATTTTGGATTGTTGAACGGTCGCATCCAAACATCGGTCGATTTTTACGATACCCGTACCACTGACCTGCTTCTTAACCGTGGTTTACCTCCAACGACGGGCGTAACTACCGTCAAGCAAAACATTGGAAAAAC
>JBDHXS010000664.1:0-3693 GCA_039810845.1 Runella sp.
AGAATAACATTCTGTCTTTAAATTACGAAAGTGCCGAATGGAAGGTTGCGTTATAGTTTCATAAAAGTTGAAAATTTTTATGAAAATCGCATCGAATTAGGGGGAATAATTGTACAGCCTACGCCCAATGATATTTTATTACTTCCAACAATTCCGTTTGAGCAGAACAGCCTGCAATGACATCTCCGCCAAAGAGCCAATTTTGGCCACCCGAGAAGTCCGTAATTTGTCCACCTGCTTCCAAAATTAGTAAAGCACCTGCTGCCATATCCCACGAATTGAGGTTATATTCATAAAACGCCTCAAAACGCCCTGCTGCTACATAAGCTAAGTCAATTGCAGCGGCTCCCATGCGTCGTAATCCGTGGCAGCGCTGCATAAGTGTTTCTAATACTTTCAGGTAATTTTCCTGTTTCTCAAATTTATAATAAGGGAAACCCGTAGCTAGAAGACTGTCTCCAAGTGTTGAGGCTGCCGACACTTTCAAACGAGTAGCATTTTGCAAAAAAGATTCGTCGAGCGGCAATCCCCCTAACATATACCGTAGGCTCAAACTCCACGCACCTCCGCCTTCCCATCCATAAAAAAGCTCTTCAGTTCCTAAATGATAAATAACTCCTGCAATTGGGATTTTGTTTTTGACCAGCCCTACACTGACGCAATAAACAGGGAGGCTATGGATGAAATTGGCAGTTCCGTCCAGCGGGTCGATTACCCAATATAGCTCATTCGGGTTTGATTCTTCGCCCGCTGTGCCTTCTTCGGTGATAAATCCTGCTTCGGGTAAAATTTGGCGCAAACCCGCAACCAGCATTTTTTCGGTTTCTTTGTCAACGTACGAAACGAGGTTGTTGGCGGCTTTGTATTCAGTTTGTGAGCGGTCAAACTTAGCCGCTTCTTGTTTGATAAATGCCCCCGCTTGGCGGACAATTTCTATGGTTTGATAGGTGATATTTTCGAGGTGCATATAAGCGAGTTTAAGTTTTTCTATCTCCTCCAAATTTTGTAATTTCTAAATTGGCGTGGCTTATACTCGTTTTCGGAGAAAAGATAAACGATAAAAGAGACCAAGAATGATAAAGACTGCTTCGATAGGTTGACCTAGAACTGTTCTTAGGAACAAACTGCTAACTACGATGCCTACTACAAAAATGACGAGTAAAATAAGGCACAAGAGTAAATATTTTTGCATCCAACTTCGGTATTTGGGGTTTCCTAAAAACAATATGAGAGGAAAATACAAAGGAAAGGCCCAAAGTAAATGAGGATTCCAATTGGTTACGCCGTGGTCGGTAGCAATCCAGAGCAAAAGTAATAGCCATCCTGCTAAGCCAAGAATGCTAAATATGATTTTATCAAAAATGAAAGAAATTTTTTCGCGTTTTTTTTGATAGTTTGTAACACCAATAAATAATCCCATCAATAAAAGGAAAATTATTTGTGGATTAAGCAGGAATTGGTAAAATGGAGTAGAAGCGTAGTCTGGTTTGGAGGCTTCAAAAAGTTTATTTTTAGTCAAAACTAATTTTTGCCCCCCAATTTTTGCTCTTTCTGCATGGTCTCTTAAATTATCGGGCAAGTACATTTCTTCTTGCGGTGTAGCTATGTGGTCGGAAGGCAAGCCAATTGCCAAATTCATTCCAAAACGTGCCCAGGGTTTATTGCCGAGATAGCTATTCATCCAACTCCGATAGCTTCGGGCTTCAAAAGTACCTTTGATGGGTTGGCTATAATACTGTAAACTATCACCACAGGCAGCTTTTAACGCATCGCGCAGGCGGGTAGCACAGTTGTCATAAAAAAACTTGTAAGCGTACTGCCGATTTTGAGGTAGATAGTTGTTTTCTAAAAAATCAAAAAGCCGCTGTTTTTGATGCGGAGAAAGATTCAATATTTGCTCCGTTACACTGCGATTTTCAGCCTGTGCACCGTACATGGTGTAGTACATGGGTGATACAGAAAGCTGGTAGGGCAACGTACCCCGCATAAATTTGATATAAAAACCTTCTGTACGAAAATCGAAAGTCCCGTAATTATACACTCGGTCTATGCCCTGAGCAGGATCGGAAACCCACAGCGCGTTGTGTCCAAAACTACTATACAATTCCTCCCCTGGCGACACCGTAATGAGACTCACCTTTGCATCTTTACTGAGTGATTGGGCAAAGAGAGAAGGGGCAGCAAGCAGTAGGCAGTAGGCAGTAAGCAGTAGGTGGTAAACAGAAGGCCGTAAGAATTTTACACTGCCAAATATGGACTGCGGACTGTAAACTGTGGACTGTAAACTGTAAACACAGAAACTATTTTCCTGCAACAATGATAACGATTTCACCTTTGATTGTTTTTTCGGTAAAGTAAGTAATAATTTCAGTTAAAGTACCTCTCACGGTTTCTTCAAACATCTTTGTAAGTTCTCTCGAAACCGACGCCTGACGGTCGCCCCCAAAATACTCCGCAAATTGTTCCAAAGATTTCAAAAGGCGATGAGGTGATTCGTAGAAAACCATGGTACGTTCTTCCTCTTTGAGTTCAGTCAAGCGCGTTTGGCGGCCTTTTTTGTGGGGCAAAAAACCCTCAAACGTAAATCGGTCAGAAGGTAGTCCTGAATTGACCAAGGCAGGTACAAAAGCTGTCGGGCCAGGAAGGCACTCGACTTCCAGGCCATTTTTCAAACATTCGCGTACCAACAAAAACCCAGGATCAGAAACCGCAGGCGTTCCAGCATCTGAAACCAAGGCCATGCTTTCTCCTTTCAAGATTCGGGCAATGATTTTTTGGACAGTTTGGTGCTCATTATGAATATGATAGCTCTGCATGGGTTTTGAAATCCCAAGGTGTTTGAGAAGATTCCCAGATGTACGGGTATCTTCTGCCAATACCACATCCACGCTTTTGAGGACATTAATGGCGCGTAGGGTGATGTCTTCTAAATTGCCAATGGGAGTGGGGACAAGATATAATTTTGGACTTACCATAAATGAAGGTCAAATGCTAAATTCAGTTATTTCACATAAACAACTTTCTCACGTTTTTCTACCAGTTTTCCAAAGGTTTGTAGTTCAAAGCCACGCTCTTCCATCAAAGCCTCAAACTCCTCTTGAGCATCTGCTTCAACGGCAATGAGCAATCCGCCACTGGTTTGAGGATCAGCCAAAATGAACTTTTGTAATTCGGACACCTCTCCTATTTTATGCCCGTAGCTATCCCAATTCCTAACCGTACCACCTGGAAACGACTTTTGGGCCAAATAATCTTCGATAAAAGGCAATTTGGGAACTTTGCCAAACTCAATTTCAGCACTCAGCCCACTTCCTTCGGCCATTTCAATCAAATGCCCTAGCAAGCCAAAACCCGTCACGTCGGTCAAAGCGGTGACGTAAGGTAACGTACCCAAAACGGCCCCGATTTGGTTAAGTTGCATCATTTGCTGAGGTGCAATCTCGGCGTGTTCGTCCTTGAGAATCCCTTTTTTCTGCGCCGTTGTCAGAATACCCACTCCAAGTTTCTTGGTCAAATACAACAGACAGCCTTCGGTGGCGGTATCGTTCTTTTTAAGGTTGGGGATAGCGACTTTCCCCGTCACGGCCAAACCAAAAATGGGTTCAGGGCTGTCAATACTATGCCCGCCAGCCAACGGAATACCTGCTTCCGCACAAATCGACCGACTTCCTTCTATTACTTGCGCTGCTACTT
>JBDHXS010000665.1:0-3692 GCA_039810845.1 Runella sp.
CTAGGAGGCAATATAAATAAATTAGCCATATTTAATTCAAAATAAACATTTTTACATTTATAGCTATTTTTAAGTTTATAACATGTTGCATGATTTTAAGTAATGATTTATAATGGCATAGAAATATCAAAACATTTTTATTAAAACCAGTTTGTTAAAATAATTGAAAAACAGATGACTTATGACGGTTTTAAGAGTACTAGGTGGTATTTGTTTATTTGAACAGGTAAATAATGTATATTTTCTAGAAATTCAGTTAAAACCAATCTATTAGGATTTATTTATCAATTATTCACCTGATGTTTTTTAATATTATTTTTTTATGCTTTTTGAAAGCCATAAACAGTTATAAAAACTCGTGACTATTTTTATTTTCAGCTGTTGTTAATTTAGACTCTACCTTTAAGCCTAGTCTAAAACCACATGAGTATTTACACTCTAGGTATTAAATTAAAGTTGAAGTCGTAAACTATTTTAATCAAAAATTATTTTTCCATCTTTTTCTAAATACTCATCGCCTGTTTCTTGATGAATACCTACCTTGATATTCCTCAAAAAATACCCCAAAACCGCCCCCAGAATGAAGAAAAAGCCAATCAAAACATAAAAAATCCATTGGTCTGACTGGTAGCGAGCAAAACTGACAGCGTAATAGACCTGCTCAGTAGAGGGATTGTAAAATATTTTGATGGTCTGCCCGACACGCAAGGCAGCATGTTCTTGGTCAGAGATAAATGATGAACTCGACCGTACTTTTGGTTGTCCATTTGGGTATTCAAAAGTTACTTCAATCAGGTTTTCAAGGCTATTTTGAGGATTTAGGGCTGTCCATTTTCGATTGAGTTTTGCGGTCAGTTCTTTACCATTTTGTTGCATCAGTTTTTGCTCTTGGAGGTCGCTATAAAACCAAAAACCCATCATCAAACCCACCATACTACACACATACATAAGCCTCAGTCCTAAGCTGCGGTATCGGCGAAAAACAAACCACCACATCAGAAATGTAACGCCACCTATCAGTAAAAGCTGTATTTTGAACGGAATGGTCATTTTTTGGGATGAATCAGGTAAATGTTGCTATCATCATTGACAATCAAAGTAAAAAACTAAGCATGGCAAATTGGAGGTATGTCGTAGATGGTTTCATAGAAGTTAGAGGGGTCTCACCTTGAAGTTTTTGATAGTGCCAATCACACTTTGAGGATAGCTGCTGCTGTTGTTGGCACGTACCAAAATCCCGATTTTTCCTTTTGGATAGGTCATTTTTTCGATGAGTCTATCCTGTACCAATTGGCCATTTATGCTGATTTTGAGGCGATTGTTGTTTTTCTCAATCCGCAATTTTTGTTTTGTGATTGATTTAAAAACCTCCGTAAATTTCACCAAGCGTTCGTTTTCGATACTGCCGCCCAATTCCGAAGCCATGTATTGCAAACCGCTATAAACGGCATCGCTATTCCAGGTTTTCATTTCTCCGAAAATCGTTTTTTTCATACTTTCTTTAAAATTGAAAGCAATACCCAAACCGATGATGTCGCCCGCCAATTCGATTTCCATTTCGGCAACAAAATCCACATATTCGCCGTCGGTCAATGCCAAAATATTGCTATAAGACTTTTTCTGCTGGACCAGCGTGCTAAATATCAGGGTGTTGTCTTTTATTTCGGCAGTACTTTCGGGGTATTTTTTAAGTGACTGAAAACGATTATTCGCAAAATTTTCATCAACAATCAACCCTGAACTCACCTTAGAATCGCCCTCGTCTTCTGGTGTTTGGGGGTTGGGTTTTGTTTTATTGACCTTTTTGGAGGCTAATTCCGCATTCAGGCTATCAGCTTTTCGTTGTTTGAGCAGAGCCTCAACGTTTTCGGGTTTGTTGGCCCATTGCACAAACATATATCCGAGTGCAAAAAGTACAATAATTAGGATAAGAAAGACTTTCATTGTGTTAACATTTATTAAATACCCTACCTAACCAAATCTTCAACCCCAGTAGTATTTCCACCGCCCATTGCCCATACGCCTTTAGCAACGGAACCCTTTACATGATAACCAACCACTCCAAACGCTGCCCCAAAGCCCCAACCGACTGCCAAAGTATTGCCCTCTAAAATGCCAACGCCATTATACATAGTCGAGCCGACTTTCCATTGAAGGCTGTAAACTGTACCTGTTTTTTTGATAGTCAACGAACCTCTGTAGGGGCTATTGCTACCTGCATTTGTACCCAAAATATCGTAAGTACCGTTGAGGGCTTTCCCACCAGCTACCTTTTCCGTACCCGTCATACCTGCCGACTTGTTGGTTGACCAAACACCTTCGAGCGAGCCATCGGCTTTGAGTTCATAGACCACTACGCCATAGTCAATGTTGATGCCATAGCCTGCATAAATAGCCGAACCTTTGGCGATGCCCACCCCTGAATAATTGCCAGCGGTTGTTTGCCAAGAAAGCAAATGAGCATTTCGGAGTTTTGAGATTTCGACTGTTCCTTGGTAAGTAGAGCCGTTGGGTGCTTTGGCGTTGCTGATTTTCCAAGCGCCATCTTGTGCATTTGCTGTAAGCATACAGAGTGAGATTAAGAGAGAAAGAATGGTTGTTTTCATGATTGTAAAAAGTCCCCTAACCGAAACGTCGGACTGCCCCGAAGGGAGCTTTGTTTGATTTAGGACTATGGTTTTATGGTTATTTAAGGTGTTTAATTACAATTAGTTACGGGATTCGGGCATTGGTCTTCTGGGCGAAGCCAGCCTGTTATGTTCATTTGTAAGTGTTTTACTTTTAGCCATTTGCCTTTGCAGTCCACTACCACTACATTATTTCCCGAAATAATGGAATGAAGAACTTTGCTTTGGGCATTGGGGCTTTCATAAATAGCAGCTTTGCCCGTTTGGTAGCCAGCAATACTTACTCCTAATTTTTGAGCAAAAACAAAACCGTCTTTTTTCAACACCGATTTATCGTTGAGGTCTGTGGCTTTGCTTATAGTTACCCAGCCCGTATTGGTTGTATTTTTAAGGCGAACGATGGTCCCTTCTTCGTTAAAGGGGATTTTAGCAACAATTGCAGCATTTTTATCGCCTTTTTCACGTACGTTGAGTCCGTTTTTATCGGGGTCTATCACGTAAGCCTCACAGCTGCACGGGTAAGTTTCGGGCATATTTGCTTCATAATCATCTGCTTTGACTGTAGTGCATTTGGCAAAGGTTGTTACACTATTCTCAAACTTTTTGGTGTGGTGATTTTTCTCATTCATGGGTATTTTCAACGCACCATTTTCGAGGGTCCAAACGGCTTCTTTTGTGTTGATTGGAAAAGTGTAAGGTACTGTTCCTGTGAATGTTATTTCCAATTTATTACCCGTTTTTGTACCATAAAAAAGGTAATTTTCAGCACTTGTATTTGGAGTATAGTTGCCTTGTTCCCACACTCCAAATTTTACGGTATTGCCCTTGATTTCAAAGGAGATAGTTGCGTTGTTTTTCAAACCATTATTTTCAAAACAAAACTCTTGTGCTTGTATATTATTGAGCAATAGGCTGAATATCAGTATTTTAATCGGTATTTTCATGGCTAAATTTTACTGTTCAATAAAACTGGTCCGCCACAATGGCTTGGCGGTTTTGAGATCGAAGGCTACTGTATAATCCTTGTAATATTCTCGTTTTACTCCAAATGGGTTGATGTGATAA
>JBDHXS010000666.1:0-3682 GCA_039810845.1 Runella sp.
CGAGGGCTTTGTTTTGTTTCCAGTGGGTAGTTCGGGCATCAAAATAACCCGCACCACAAGTAACCATCCGAACTTTACCAAAGGTTTTTTCTTTAGCAAACTTCATGTAGGCTTGGGTATTGGGGTCATGCTGACAGCGATAGCCAATCGCGAGTTTTACTTTATTGTCGGCGCAGGCTTTGATCATGGCTTCGCAGTCAGCCACGCTCGGAGCCATCGGTTTTTCACAAAATACTTGTTTACCTGCCTTAGCTGCCCGTACCACATACTCGCGGTGCATACTTGGTGGAAGTACTACATAGACCACATCAATGTCTGGGTTATTGGCAATTTGGTCAAAGTTTTGGTAGTTGTAAATGTTTTTGTCTTTAAGATTATGCTTCTTTTGCCATGTTTCGGCTTTGGCGGGTGTACCAGTGACAATGCCCATCAATTCACAATTTTTGGTCAATTGCAGTGCTGGTGCCAACAAATCGGTACTGTAATAGCCCAAACCCACCAAAGCAATACCCAATTTGTCTTTTTTGGGGCGGGTGGCTGCCAATAAAGGATTGATTGAAAGCAAAGAAGAAGCTCCACTAATAGCGGTAGTTCTAAGGAAATCACGACGAGTGAACATGGTAAGTAAAAGGTTTAATTTTAAGGTAGTGACCGTTTGATAAATATATGACTTTTTGAGTAAAATATACTCTAAAACTACGGTAAAATCTCTATGCATCTCGAGGTATCTGTGAGTAAGGTTACGCTCGGTGAATACATTTAATTTTGTCTGAGGGCGCTTTACTCGGCATTAAGAAAAAGAATGGAGGGGCTTAGTTTCGTTTATTAACTTTGAATATTGCAACATTGTGCCCCTCTCACTGCGTAAAATCATTTAAAGTCATAAAAAAATTGCCAAATCGGCTAAACTTTTTTATTTTCAACTCGTGTTTGTTAGTCTAAGCCGATAGAAACAAAATACCCCACCAGTGATTAACTATTTTTTGCGCTCAAAACGCCTGCTTTTTTTCATTTGCTTCGTGTTTTTCACTTGGCAAGCCTTTGCCCAAAATACCTACACACTTTCGGGCCGCGTAACAGATGCCCAAACGGGTGACCCTGTACCCTTTGCAGCAGTAGTCGTCAAAGGTAAAACAGCAGGTGTAACTACCAATTTTGAAGGATTTTATACCCTCAAAACAACCCAAATCGGCGATTCCTTGTTGGTTTCTTCCATGTCTTATCGGATCCGAGCCAAAGCGATAAAAAAAGACATACTGATTCAGACCATTGATTTCCAATTAGAAGCATCCGAATTTAAACTCCAAGAAGTAAAAATCTATGCAGGAGAAAATCCAGCCTACAATATCTTACGAAAAGTAGTCAAACAAAAACCGACACACAACCCAACCCGCCTCAAAGCTTACGAATACGAAAGCTACAACAAAATTGAGGTGGACGTGGACAACATCTCCAATCGTTTCCGGAAGCGAAAATCCATGAAACAAATCACAGGGGCTGTGGAGCAGTTTGATAAAATTGCAGGAGAAGATGGACGCCCTGTCATTCCCATTTACTTGTCAGAATCGCTTTCCAATTACTATTTCCGAGAAGACCCGCGCAAAAAGAAGGAGCAAATCCTTAAAACCAAAATCTCAGGCATTGCTGTGACAGATGGTAGTCTTATTTCACAGATGATTGGATCGTCGTTTCAACAGTACAATTTTTACCAGAACTGGCTCAATGTGGTCGAAAAAGATTTTCATTCGCCCATCGCCGACGGCTGGAAAAATACATACGAATATTACTTGATTGACACCACTTTTGTGGGGGGATACTGGTGTTATCAGATTGATTATGAACCCAAACGTGAGCAAGATTTGGCTTTCAGCGGCTCCATTTGGGTGGATACGCTCTCACATGCCCTCGTACAGGTGGACGCGAGCGTGAACAAACGCGCCAACATCAACTTTGTAGAGCGCATCAAAATCCAGCAAGAATATGAGCAAATTGGGGACAGTACTTGGATGCCTGTCAAATCGCGGGTATTGATTGACGTAGCCGAATTGACCGATTCCACAGCAGGGATGTTGATTAAGTTTTATACTTCCAACCGCAACGTAGTTGTCAATCAGCCACGCCCTCCTAAGTTTTACGATTATCCGATCGAACTCTCCGCAGATTATCGCGATTACCCCGATGATTTTTGGGATAAAGCCCGTCACGAACCCCTTACACTGGGCGAACAAACTGCCTACCAACTCATAGATTCGGTAAAGCAAGTTCCTGTAGTACGTACCTATATTGAAATCTTCAATATGGCTGTGAATGGTTATAAACGCCTCCCCAAAGTCAATATTGATGTTGGCCCATTTTTATACCTGTACTCAAACAATCTCATCGAAGGCCACCGATTTCGTATTGGGGCCAAAACCAATCCCGATTTCAGCCGTAAATGGATTTTGAGTGGCGCAGCCGCCTACGGTACACTCGACCAAAAATGGAAGTACAATTTCAGCATTGATTACATATTTAGTCGTAAGCCATGGACCATTGGCGGCATTAGTCACAGTTATGACTTAGAGCGCATTGGTCTATCGTCCGAAGCCATCGGAAACAATGTACTTTTTGGTGCCATGACGCGTTGGGGAGCCTATCGGCGCGGGTATTTTGAAGGCATCAGTTCAGGCTATCTCAAGCGAGAATTGTTTAGAGGCTTTACCCAAACCGTTGGGATACGCCACCGTACTTTTCATCCTATGTATGCCTTTGCCTTCCGAACGACTCCTGGTCTCGGCGACCGTTCGCCCATACAAAGCGACTACCAAACCTCCGAATTGTTTTTTGAGACACGCTGGGGCAAAGACGAAATCTTTATCTATAACGACAACGAGCGACTTACCTTGGGTACACAAAAATGGCCCCTCGTCATGCTACGTTATCAGCTCGGAATGCGCAACTTTATGAACAGTGATTTTAGTTATCATCGGTTGTCACTCAGCATCAAACAGAATTTTCGCGTTGGTATCTGGGGACGTTCCAACTACAATTTAACGCTGGGCTATATCCCTTCTACCCTCCCCTATCCTTTGCTTTATACACCCCTTGGCAATGAGTCTCTGTTTTACGTAGAAAATGCCTTCAACCTCATGAATTACTTTGAATTTGTGAGCGACCGCTATGTTCAACTTCGTTATGAACATAACTTTGAAGGGTTGCTTTTCAACCGTATTCCTGCCATTAAACGACTCAAATGGCGTTTTTTGGCCAACGCCAAGGTACTTTACGGAAGTGTACGCCAAGCCAACATGGATTTGCTCGCCCCCACCAACGCGCAAGGGCAAACAGTATTGGGATTCAGCACCTTAGACAAAGCACCTTACGTAGAAGTGGGCTACGCCATAGACAATATATTCAAAGTGCTGCGCGTGGACGCCATCCACCGCCTCACCTACCGCCAAAACCCAGGCATAACGCCCTTCTCGGTGAAGTTTTCTTTCTGGTTTAATATTTAATTGATAAAGCACAACGAGGCCACCCGTGCGGTTAATCGTTATGTGTTCAAAATCAATGTATGATACCAAACAAAATACCCTAACACTTTTGATCTAACGCTTAAACCTGAACTTCAGAAAAGAATTCAAAGAAGACGTTGCCTTTATCGTTCAGATGATGACAGACGATGAATTGGGTAAGTTGAGAA
>JBDHXS010000667.1:0-3679 GCA_039810845.1 Runella sp.
AGATGTATTTTCCAGGTGACCGGCTACTTAAGTAGGACCCTATCTGTTTGGGGGTGCCGCCCAAGGGCAGAGATTTGCTCATCTCTCAGTTTGATTTGAGCATTACAGAGCCTCATTTTGCGTTGGGTTACCGTTTTGATTTTGTGTTAAGAGGCCACAATCAAACTCCATTTGAAAATAGTTAATTAGTAGAGTTTTACGAATGATTCAAATAGCTTGAACGGGTATTATTTGTCATTCGAAAAATTCATAAATCGTCATTCGACTATGAAACAGACTCCCTCTCAAACGGTTGGCCCTTATTTTGCCTATGGCCTTTCTCCTGAGCAATATTTATACAATTTTAAACAATTGGTCGGCAATCAGTTGGTGAACCCAATCGACGAATCCAATGCCATTACCATCACAGGAAAAGTGTTTGATGGAGAAGGGGTTGTTATTCCAGATGCCATGATTGAAGTATGGCAAAACGATGGACAACAACAGCTTTTTGGCCGCTTCGGTACAGGAACCGATTCTCAAAATCGTTTTGTTTTCTATACCAAAAAGCCAGCATCGGTCAATGGGCAAGCACCTCATTTAAGTATCATCGTGTTTATGCGCGGGCAGCTGATTCACTCCTATACCCGCCTGTACTTTTCTGATGAAGCCGAATTAAATGCAACCGATGAGGTGCTCAACGTAGTCCCCGAAGAACGTCGCTCGACCCTCATTGCCCAAAAAACACCGTCAGGTTACGAATTCGATATTTGGATGCAAGGCGAGAAAGAAACCGTATTTTTTGATATTTAAGTGCTTACGCACAGTTAATTGTTAGTAGTTAACTGTGAACCGAATTGATGATAACGAAATAATACTTATCAAAAATGATAATTCAATCTACAATTCGACAATCTGCACTCGAAATTCGACCTTAAAATGAGTCTTTATTCCGAAATATTCTATTCGACCGAAATCAACGGGTTGTTTTCAGACAGAAACACCATTGCTGAGATGCTGCGTTTTGAGGCTGCATTGGCCCAAGCTCAAGCTAAAAATGGGATTGTTTCGGAAACCGCTGCCGCTATTATTACCGATTGTTGTGAACAGCAATTGATTGACATAGAAAAGCTTAAATCGGAAATAAAGTTAGGGGGTAATGCGGCCATACCATTGGTAAAACAGTTGACCCGTATTGTCAAAAACAACGATGTAGAAGCCTCGAAAATGGTGCATTTGGGCGCTACCAGTCAGGATGTGGTTGATACTGCAATGGTACTCCAAATCAAGGCATTTTTGGCATGGCTGGAATCCAGATTGAACCAGCTACGTCAGCTGTTGATTGTTTTAACCCAAAAACACCGTTCGACCCTGATGATTGGTCGGACCTTACTTCAACAGGCTCGTCCGATTACGTTTGGGCTAAAAACTGCAGGGTGGTTAGAGGGGATTGTACGTTCGCAAAACCGCCTAAGGGAGATTCAGCCTCGCTTGTTGAAGCTACAATTAAGCGGAGCCGTGGGCAGCGGAAATGCGTCTATTAACCAAGAAGTTCATCGGACAATGGCACAAGAGTTAGGGTTAACGCCCAGTTTTTCGTGGCAAACCCAGCGTGACAGCTTAGCCGAATGGGCGGGTGTACTTGGGGTTTTGGTAGGAAGTTTGGGGAAAATTGCCAAAGATGTTTCTCTTCTCATGCAAACCGAAGTCGGGGAAGTGTTGGAAGGAGCAGGGGAAGGAAAAGGAGGCTCAAGCACCATGCCCCACAAACGAAATCCCGTGACCTGCGCTGCATTGTTGGCCAACGCTACCCGAACCCCTCATTTGGTAGCGACGGTTCTTTCGGCGATGCCCCAAGAACACGAGCGTTCGGCGGGATTGTGGCATTCTGAATGGGAGGTGTTGGTAGAGTTGATGACCTTGACGGCGGGCTCGGTCGAAAGAGCTATCGAGTTGGTGGGCGGTTTGGAAGTAAATGAAAAACGAATGTTAGTCAACTTAGAAATTACCAAAGGGTTGATTTATGCCGAAAATGTGTCCTTGGCGTTGGCTCCTAAAATGGGCAAAATGCAAGCTCACGAATTGGTAGAAAAGGCGTGTAAAACGGCTATTCATCAACAGAAACATTTAAAAGAGGTACTGATTGAACTTCAATTGGATTTGCCTGATTTAGAGGAACTTTTTAAGCCAGAAAATTCCATTGGATTGAGTTTAGAATTAATAGATGAAGTGCTTCGGCAAGTGTAATTGTTTCACACAGATAAACGCGGATTCAATCCACAGATTTTCACAGAAGCTATCTGTGTTTTCTGTGTGTATTAAATCTGTGAACATCTGTGAGAAAAAAACAACCCATTAAAGAAAAATGAACACCAACTACCAACTACAAGGCACGCCCAATAGCCCTGTTTTGATATTTTCAAACTCGCTAGGGTCAGAAATGATGATGTGGGACGAAGTAGTTCCATATTTGTTGCCCTACTTTCGGGTGTTACGATATACTACCCGTCCACGAGATTTAGAAAACCCCTGCTCAATTGGCGATTTAGGCGAGCAAGTGATTCAGTTGATGGACGAGTTAGGCATTGAAAGTGCCTACTATTGCGGACTTTCGATGGGTGGCTTGATTGGCCAATGGCTAGGGATTCATCATCCGCAACGTTTTCATAAAATAGTTTTGAGCAATACAGGGGCTAAAATCGGGAATGACGAGCGTTGGAATGGCCGAATTGAGACTATTTCCAAAAACGGAATGCAGGCCATCGTTGATGATACCATGGAACGGTGGTTTACGGAGGCTTTTCGAGAAGCCAACCCCACACGAGTTGCTGAAACCAAAGCGATGTTTTTACGGAGTGACATCAAAAGTTATTCTAAGTGCTGTGAAGCCATTCGGGATGCCGATTTTCGGGAGCAACTCCACCAATTATCGGTAGAAACGTTAGTCATTACGGGCGACGAAGACCCTGTGACAAACGTAGAACAAGCCCAGTTTTTGGTCAATCACATTCCCAATGCCATGCTTCACGTACTCCATGCTCGCCACTTAGCAAGCACCGAGTTGCCCCAAGAATATGCTGAAACATTGATTTCTTTTTTTGTAGCTTCTCCCGCCCCGCGAGAGGTAAAGTCCAATGAGGGTGCTCGTGGTATGCACGTTCGTCGCTCTGTTTTAGGCAACGAACACGTCGACAAAGCCAATGCCAAAATCAATGATTTTAATGCCGATTTTCAGGATTTCATTACGCGTTATGCGTGGGGAGAGATTTGGACTCGCCCCGATTTATCGAAGCACAATCGGAGCCTAATTACGATGGCGATGTTGATAGCGCTCAACCGAAAAGCAGAGTTTAAAATGCACGTAAAAGCGGCACTTAACAATGGCGTTACGGTGACCGAAATCAAAGAAGTCATCATGCACTCTGCGTTGTACTGCGGGCTACCCGCCGCCAATGAAGCCTTTCATACGGCAGAAGAAGCGTTTAAAGAAATAAATAGCACATCTTAAAATTTAAAATCATCCTGCCTCATCAGCGTACTATAAACATTGATAAAATGAAAGTAATCAAAACCCAAGTCGGTATTATTGGAGCTGGGCCTGCGGGTCTGACGCTTGCTCATTGGCTCCGCAAACACGGCATTGAGTCGGTGATTATCGAAAACCGAAGCCGTGAATACGTTCAAGCACGTGTTCGTGCAG